>JASFLV010000237.1:0-5207 GCA_050117915.1 Thioalkalispiraceae bacterium
AGCAGAGAGTTAAAGCTATGTGCTCAGGTGCTATCCGGAAAAATTGCTCAATAACATACAAATCAAAAACTAATCTCAAAAGAATATGCATATTAGTCTCGAACAGTTGATTGTTTTACTGATTGTTGGCCTGGTGGCCGGCTGGCTGGCTGGACTTATCATGAAAGGCCGTGGCCAGAGCCTGTTGGTTAATCTGATCGTCGGTGTTATTGGTGCTTACCTGGGCAACTGGATATTTGGTTTGCTGCATATCAGTATCGGTGGCGGTATGCTAAGCATGATCGTTACTGCGCTAATAGGTGCAATTGTGCTGTTGGCCCTTATCAAGTTAATCAAGTAATCTAACCGTATTATCTGTAATATTCTAAGGTACGACGGGATTCGACAGGGTCCGGTTGAGCGATTTAACTATTGGAAAATTTTCTAAATCTAAGTTTGGAGATGAAGCATGGCAAAGGAAATCATAAAGACTGACAAGGCACCGAAGGCGATTGGTACTTACTCACAGGCAGTCAAAGTTGATAACACAGTGTATTTGTCAGGCCAGATACCTTTGGTGCCCGAGACGATGGAAATTGTTGAGGGGGGGATCAACGCAGAGATTCATCGGGTGTTCGATAATCTTTCTGCAGTCTGCCAGGCTGCCGGCGGCGATCTTAACAACATCGTGAAATTGAATATCTTCCTGACGGATCTGTCTCATTTCGCCACGGTCAATGAAATCATGGCCACCTATTTCTCAGAGCCGTATCCTGCTCGTGCCGCCATCGGTGTTGCGGCCTTACCAAAAGGGGTGGGAGTGGAAATGGATGCCATCATGGTGCTTGATTAAGCCCGGTGATCAGTAGCGTACATATAATATATAGTATGACCCTGTTTTTAGAATCGGTAGATGGCGAGCTGTACTGATCTAACCAGGCTCAAGGGCGTTGGGCCGCGCGTTGCGGAAAAGCTTGCCCGTCTCGGCATCCATTGTGTCGAGGATATCCTGTTTCATTTCCCGTTTCGCTATGAAGATCGCACTCGGATTACACCGATAGGAAACCTGAGAGCGGGTACCCATGCAGTTATCCAGGGAGAAGTTGAGCTAACTGAAATCAAGTTTGCGCGTCGTCGTATGCTGGTGACTCACTTAAGTGATGGCACCGGTATGATCCTGTTGCGGTTTTTTCATTTTAGTGCCAAACAACAACAATCTTTGGGGCGTGGCGTTCGCCTGCAGTGCTTTGGTGAAGTACGTAAGAGTAAACGTCAGCTGGAGATGATTCATCCCGAGTATAAATTTTTGCAACGTGAAGAAACGGTTAATGAAGTTGAGCAGGCATTAACACCCGTTTACCCCACGACGGAAGGCCTGCACCAGCTGACCATGCGCCAGTTATCCGAACAGGCGCTTGAGCTACTCAAACAGGGCAAGCTACAGCTGGTTGAATTGTTGCCGGATGAGGTTTTACAAAAGAATAAACTGCCGGCGCTGGTTCCCTCGATAGAATATATTCACCGACCACCACCTGATGCGCCGGTCCAGGCCTTACAGGATCACGAGCACATTATGCAGGAGCGCTTTGCCCTGGAAGAACTGATTGCACATACCAGTAGTTTGCGCTTGTTGCGCAATAAAAATCGTGACCATGGAACCTACCAGATCAGTCCCTCGAAAAAACTGGAACAAGAATTTCTGGCGGCGCTCCCTTTTCAACTTACCGGTGCCCAGCAGCGAGTGATCGAAGAAATCAAAGCTGACCTGAGTCAGGCTGCACCGATGCAACGACTGGTTCAGGGCGATGTCGGTTCAGGCAAGACCATGGTCGCCGTGTGCAGCGCACTGCAGGCTATCGAGGCAGGCTACCAGGTCGCGATCATGGCACCGACCGAAATCCTTGCTGAGCAACATTATCGAAACATGCAGAACTGGTTTGCATTACTCGGGATCAATATTGCCTGGCTGACCGGCAAGCTCAAGACCCGCGAACGACGTGACACCCTGGCAGCGATAGAATCCCATACCGCCCAGGTTGTCGTCGGGACTCACGCCCTGTTCCAGGATGAAGTTGTCTTTTCCAGGCTGGCGTTGGTGATAATCGATGAGCAGCATCGCTTTGGGGTACATCAACGCCTGGCATTACGTGAAAAGGGTAAGCAGGAAAACCTTTACCCACATCAATTGATTATGACCGCAACCCCCATCCCGCGAACCCTGGCGATGACCGCCTATGCCGACCTCGATGTTTCAGTTATCGATGAATTGCCGCCGGGACGCAAACCGGTAGAAACGGTTGTTATACCGGATGCAAGACGTGATGAAATTGTACAGCGTGTCGTCAGGGCATGTGCACAGGGTCGCCAGATATACTGGGTATGTAGCCTGATTGAAGAGTCAGAGGTCCTGCAATGTCAGGCCGCGGAGGATACCGCCAACCTGTTGGTAGAGGCATTACCGGATGTGCGCATCGGCCTGGTGCACGGACGGCTTAAACCGGAACAAAAAGAGCTGGTTATGCGTAACTTTAAGGAGCATGAGCTGGATTTGCTGGTTGCCACGACGGTCATCGAGGTGGGTGTCGATGTACCCAATGCCTCGTTAATGGTGATTGAAAATGCAGAACGTTTTGGTCTTGCCCAGTTGCATCAGTTACGCGGACGGGTAGGGCGTGGTTCGCAGGACAGTGTTTGTGTGCTCATGTATCATGGCAGTCTTTCGCAGAATGCCAGGCAACGGCTTGCGGTAATGCGGGAAACTAATGACGGTTTCGTTATTGCGCAAAAGGATCTTGAGATACGTGGTCCAGGTGAAGTACTTGGCACCCGTCAAACCGGAGAGATGCAATTCATGTTCGCTGATTTTGTAAAGCATCAACATCTGTTACCGGTCGTCAATCGTTGGACGGATGAACTGGTCAGGTATTACCCTGAACAGACCCAGGCCTTGATTCAGCGCTGGGTTGGAGAAAACGAACAATACGCCTCAGTCTAGTGACATTAGCTTAAACATGGATAGCTAAAGAAATTAAATACAAAGAGTGAGTAATGGAAAATAACCACGATGAATCTGTCTGGCATTTTCAGCGACAGGTTTTCAATTTTATGCTGCCGGAGAATATGGCCTGTTGGTTGTTCGATCCCGCTTCATTGACGGCGCGACTGATAGCCGCCTGTGATGAAAAGTTTCGCGTGCGTGTCATGTCACAGTCCTGGGCGACACCGTTATGGAATGAGGCAAAGCGGTTGGAGATGCGCGAAAGACAGGCAGCACTGATCCGGGAAGTCTTTCTTTATTGTGGGGATCAGCCCTGGGTGTTTGCGCGTACCGTGATTCCACGTACGACGCTGACCGGTAAGGAAAAATACCTGGCCAACCTGGGTTCAAAACCATTGGGAGCGGTATTGTTTGCCGATCCGAATATGCAACGTGATGAGTTTGAAGTCACCTGTCTCGCTAAGGGTGATTTACTATTTCAGCATGCCAGTCAAATGTTGCTGGATGAACCTGAGGATATCTGGGGGAGGCGTTCTGTGTTTTATTTAAGTGGTAAGCCGCTATTAGTTAATGAAATCTTTTTGCCAACGATTGCACAATGTCGTTCAGCACGACGTCCTTCGCCTTTTCTGAGATCCAGCTAGAGCTTTCCCATTGGCGTATTTCTGTAAAGGATTGGACTAATATTAAGAAACCTCTGGATAAGTCATTCCCGCGCAGGCGGGAATCTAGTATCTTATTGAAAACCATGGATTCACGCTGTGGCTTCCTGCGTCGCTCTAACTCCTGCATTCTTGCAGTTGTCCGCGGGAATGACGGTATCGCACTTATACAGAGTTTTGTTAGGTAACATGAGTATGACCTGGTCACATATAAGAGAACGGCTTCACCAGTATTACTACCTGACCAGGCTAGACCGTCCAGTTGGGATTTTCCTGTTGTTATGGCCTATGCTCTGGGCCCTGTGGATCGCCAGTGAGGGCCAGCCGAACCTGTTGGTGCTGTTGGTGTTTGTTCTAGGCGTAGTACTAATGCGTTCTGCAGGTTGTGTCATTAATGATTATGCCGATCGAAAAATTGATCCGCACGTAAAGCGGACCAGTCAGCGGCCAATAGCTGCAGGCAAGGTCAAACCAAAAGAGGCACTGGTTGTTTTTGTCGTACTTTGCCTGGTTGCATTTGGATTGGTGTTGTTAATGAATCGCTTCACGATTTATTTATCGATCGGTGGGGTGCTGCTTGCCGCGATTTACCCCTTTATGAAACGTTATACCCATCTCCCCCAGGTTGTACTGGGAATGGCTTTTGCCTGGAGTATCCCAATGGCCTTCGCCGCGCAGACCGGTGAATTGGCGCGGATTGCCTGGCTGATTTATGCCATCACGGTTGTCTGGGCGGTTATTTACGACACCATGTATGCCATGGTGGATCGGGACGAAGACCTGAAGATCGGGGTTAAATCAACAGCGATTCTATTTGCCGAGGCTGACAAGACTATCCTGCTGATCTTGCAGGGACTGATGTTTCTCGGGCTATTTTTACTTGGCCAGAAATTGGGGATGAACTGGTTTTATTACGGCTTTCTCCTGGTCGCGGCAGGTTTCGCCGGCTACCAGCAATATCTGATCCGTGATCGTGAACCTGCCGGGTGTTTTCAGGCCTTTCTAAACAATAACTGGTTGGGTGCCATGGTTTTTTTCGGCATTGCGGTAAATTATGTCTTTGAGAGAGTCCAGCCAGCCGCTTGAAAATTCCAGGTTATTTTTTGTTAATTCTGTGAGCTCGGACAGTTATCTGTAAGCCAGATCGTCTAAAATGTGACCTAATCTCACGGTTGAACCCATATCGCAAAATCGGGGTCTTACTCAGGAGATATTGGTCATACATTAGAGATCAGTTATATTTAAGCTTCACAGACATTTGTGCCGATAAAAATTGCATTATGGGTCAACTAAAATACAGTTTAATGGTGGTGCTTTTCTTTATGCCTTTCTCAGTATGGGCTGATGAGCACTTTGACGCTGCAAATTTTTCCCAGGCTCAATTCCAGTTCAAGCACCAGCGGTTTGCTGTCGGTAACCAGGTGGGTCGTCAGAGTGACCTGGATCTGGGCCTGGATAACCGTGCCAGTCAGCAAGTCTTTACCAGTAAGGGCAGTGGTGTTTCCGGTAATTTTGATCAGTATGATGCCACGATCAGTTATCCATTCAGCCCGCGTGAACTCATCAAT
>JASFLV010000238.1:0-5202 GCA_050117915.1 Thioalkalispiraceae bacterium
TTGAGGCGGGTGGACATAAGTTCTTTGTCGAGATGTGTTTTGACGAATAACTGCGATTGACTAGTCAGAGGAATAAGGTTTGCGGGTTTTCTGCCAGCCAATGCACCCAATCAGGAATATCCCTTGGTTTTTCTGGTTTTCTATGATTCATGGCCGTTTCATTCACTGTTACCCTTGAAATAGTTAGCTAGCACTCTTATATCGCTATTCTATATAAGCAAAATTATGCGATGAGTACACACTTTCAACGAGGTTCAGCATGACAGTACAAGCGGAGATTGAACAGAAACTGGCAAACGGGATTGACGCCAAGCATATGCAAGTGATCAATGAGAGTTCTAATCACAATGTGCCACCCGGTTCAGAGTCGCATTTCAAGGTTGTGCTGGTCTCCGAAGATTTTGCCGACAAGAAACTGTTACAACGTCACCGCATGGTAAACGAAATACTGGCGGATGAACTGAAGGATAAAATCCATGCCCTGGCGATTCATACTTACACGGAGAGTGAGTGGAAGGAGGCGAATGGGGATGCACCTATGTCGCCGCCGTGCCAGGGGGGAGACGGCACCTTTCAATGAGTAAGTCCCTGATGCGGCGCTGACTGTGTTTAAACACGGCGCATAATACTCATTTACTAATATGTAAACTGCACTTATTCGTTTTGTTTTGCCTTGTCAGCAGCCACTGGATTAACTTACCCAGTCCAGTTGCTCATGTTTCCAGTTTGGGCAATCTTGTCGATCAACGCAATTCTTTTTTCTATTTCGTCACTGTCTTTCAGTGTTGCCCGAACTTTTTCAAAATGTGCTCTGGCCTGTTCGCGAATAACGTTCAAATGTTCCGGTTCGAACAGCTCCAGGGCATTGACCAGTTCATCTCGGGATTGACTGAGCAGGGTGGGAACCAGGTCTTCGGCACTGACGATTTCATCACCACGCATCAGGTCAGCGACCAGGGGTGTCTCCAGTAGTTTAAAGTAGACCTGGCGTGCCTGGCTTTCTTCCGCCAGCTTGTTCAACGCATCCGGGTCGTCCTGGGCGCCCCGGCGCAGACTGTGCATGCATAGCTCGATTAATTTCAATAACGCCTGGCGGTGTTCACTGAGGTCATTGGCCAGGCTGGTTGAGGTGACGTAAAGCCGTTCCAGTTCTTCTTTCAGATCTAGCAGAACATCACCTTCCACTGAGTCGGCCAGGCTCGCCGCCTTGCTTACGCTCTCCTGAAAGGAATCCTGAAAAACCCGCAAATCCTGTTGGTCTTTCTCGCGTGCGGCCGTCACTTCGTTTTCCAACAGCGCTTGATCTGCAGCAGAGAAAAGTGGATTCTTGTATTTCCGTTGTAAATGACGCTCATAGGCGCCTGGATGTAAACTAAACTTCATTTGATTGTCTTTGTCTTAATTTGTTAATAAAACGGTAAAAATGTAACAAAACTGAGATATAAATATTATAAGATTTTCATCACAATAAGAGAAATGTTCCAGATGGATATGATCGATTTAACACAAGCAGAACTCTACATAAACCGCGAGCTGGGCCTGATCGAATTCAATCGCCGTGTCCTGGAATTGGCAGAAGATGAAAATATCCCGCTATTGGAACGTTTGCAATACTTATGTATTTCCTCAACAAACCTGGATGAGTTCTTCGAGATCAGGGTTTCTGGTCTAAAGCAAATGGTTGAGCTGGGTTCGGTACAAACCGGTCCTGATAATCTGAAACCTGTGGAATTACTCAATATCATCAGTGGCCGAGTCCATGAGCTGGTTGATGACCAGTACCGTGTGTTGAATGATGTCATTTTACCACTTCTGGAAGCCGAAGGTGTCCATGCTCTGAAACGGGATCAATGGTCTTCTACACAGGAAGCCTGGTTGAGTGAATATTTTGAAGAAGAGCTAAGCCCGGTGCTGAGCCCATTAGGGCTAGACCCGGCGCATCCTTTTCCAAGAATTCTCAACAAGAGTTTAAATTTTATTGTCTCGTTAACCGGCAAAGATGCCTTTGGTCGCAGTAGTGGTATGGCGATTGTGCAGGCACCCAGGGCTTTACCGCGTTTGATTCAATTACCGCCGGAACTCAAAGGTACTGGTCCCTATGATTTTGTCTTTTTATCATCAGTGATCCACGCTTATGCTGATCGACTCTTTTACGGCATGAAAGTCAAAGGCTGCTATCAGTTTCGTGTTACGCGAAACAGCGACTTATTCGTGGATGAAGAAGAGATAGATGATCTGTTACGGGCCGTGGAAGGCGAACTGTTTTCACGCCATTACGGTGATGCAGTCAGACTGGAAGTAGCGCATAACTGTCCTGCTGAGATGGTCACGTTTCTAGAGCAACGCTTTAACATCACCGAAGTCGATACCTATAAAGTCCACGGACCGGTTAACTTAAACCGTGTTTCGGCGATTGCTGACCTGGTCGATCGTCCTGATCTCAAGTTCCCCGGGTTTACCTCGAGTATTCCCAAGCGCCTGGCTAATGCCGCCAATATGTTTAGTGCGATCAAGAAAGCTGATATTCTGTTACATCATCCGTTTGAATCCTTTGTACCGGTGATTGAGTTTATTCGTGCTGCAGCAAAGGATCCGAGCGTCCTGGCGATTAAGCAAACCCTGTATCGTACTGGACCCAAGTCAGCGATTGTCGATGCCCTGGTGTCCGCAGCACGGGCAGGGAAGGAAGTGACGGTTGTTATCGAATTAAGGGCGCGTTTTGATGAAGAAGCCAACGTTGCCCTGGCTAACCGTTTACAGGAAGCAGGCTGCCATGTGGTTTATGGTATCGTGGGTTATAAAACACATGCCAAGATGATCCTGGTGGTACGCAGGGAAAAGAAAAAGCTACGTCACTATGTCCACATGGGAACAGGCAATTATCACCCAAGGACTGCCAGGCTTTATACTGATTATGGATTGTTTACCTGTGATGATGAGATTGCCGATGACATACACAATGTATTTATGCAGCTGACCAGTATGGGTAAAGTGCCCAAGCATAATAAACTGTTACAGTCACCCTTCACCCTGGCGGATACGTTGCTGGAAAAAATCAACCGGGAAACCAAAAATGCCGAGGCAGGGAAACCAGCAAGGGTTATCATCAAAGTCAACTCGCTGGTTGATCAGCATTTTATCAGGGCATTATATGAGGCCTCGATAGCGGGGGTCCGTGTTGATCTGATCATTCGTGGAATTTGTAGCTTACGGCCAGGGGTACCCGGGGTGTCGGAAAATATATACGTTCGTTCTATTGTCGGTCGCTTTCTGGAACACACACGGATCTATTATTTCGAAAATAACGGTGACCCTGAAGTATTTGCCTCGAGTGCGGATTTGATGCCGCGTAACCTCTACAAGCGAGTCGAAGTCGCTTTCCCACTGGAGACCAAGCTTATCCGCGACAGGGTGATCACTGATTTACTGAATTACCTGAAGGATAATGTTCAGGCCTGGGTTATGCGCTCGGATGGTCGCTATGAAAGAATGCAACCTGGTGAACAAGAAGCTTATTCTGCTCAACTGGATTTATTAAAAAGCATGGCCGAGGTTTCTTAACCAATCGATAAATTAATTTCAGCCGATTTAAGATATTGAATCTCTTCTATCAGGTCAGCTTTTGTCAGGCTATGCTCAGTAAGCCAGCTATCCGGGAATTTTAAAGTAACACAATCATCTACTACATCTAGCTCAAACTCATTACTTATTTGGGTTCTGCTACGGTTTAATATCATAGACAAGCGTAAAATCACTGTGAGTTTTTTTGCCAAAGCCTGCCAGTAATCCGGCAACTTGTTGATGGCATCTTCTGAAAATTTACGACGATGGGCAAGTACCAGAGTCGCTAATAAAGTTTGTTCCTGTTTGGAGAAACCAGCCAGGTCAGAGTTTTCGATGATATAAGCACCATGTTTCTGGTACTGACTATGGGCGATATCCAGCCCTATCTCACATAAAGTTGCCGCCCATTCGAGCCATTGCATATGATCGTCTTTATTGAGATGCCATGGACTGGCCAGTTGTTGAAAACAAGTTTGTGCTGTTTTGCGGACACGTTCTACCTGTTCCATATCTACATGGTAACGTTCCGCCAGAGCATTGACACTTTGTGTTCGTATATCCTCATGCTGGATTCGACCCAGTAGTTCGTGAATCAGTCCCTCCCGCAGCGCACCATCAGAAACACGCATCATGCTAATACCCAATACCTTGAAGGTAGTGTACAAAATCATTGCACCGCCAACGAAGACAGGTAAACGCTCTGGATCAAGTTCAGCTAAATCCAGGTTATCACTATGTCCAGCCTCTAACATATGAGAACGTAATTTTTTCAGGCTCTCGAAGGTGATACCGTTTTCAGACCAGCCCTGGCCGAGAACGATCTTATTGATGGCTTTGATTGTGCCTGAGGCACCAATCATATCCTCACAGTTAAACTTTTGAATTCGCTGCACATAGGGCTCCAGTTCCAGCTCGACTGCTGTTTCAGCCTTTTTCAGTTTATCCTTGGTGATCTTGCCAGATTTGAAAAAACGCTGGCTCATGGAAACACAACCCATATACAGGCTTTCCTTGTACAGGGATTCAAACTGCTCGCCGACGATTAATTCGGTACTGCCGCCACCGATGTCCATCACCAGTCGCCGTTGATTGTCGTCAGAGGCAAGGCTATGCGCAACACCCAGATAAATGAGACGGGCCTCTTCAACACCAGAAATGACTTCGATGGGGTGACCAAGACATTGCTCGGCTTTGTTGATGAACTCGGCCGAGTTGCGCGCGCTACGTAAGGTGTTAGTGCCGACAATACGTACACAACTAGTTGGTAGGTCGCGGATTCTTTCGCCAAAACGGGACAGACAGGCCAGTGCACGTTCCTGGACGTCCTCAGACAATATTTTCTTTTTATTAATCCCAGCCGCGAGTCGTACCATTTCGCGGATACGATCGACCACGATCAGTTGCTCATTCTGAATGCGACAAACGATCATGTGAAAACTGTTTGAGCCCAGATCGACGGCAGCAATGATTTCGGGTGTGGAATTCAAAATCGGTCAGAGGTTGTTAATATTATAAAATAGTAGCACATGGAGATCGTAAAGATGAAACTTATAGATGTTTTGCAAGCATTTCAATCCAGTGGATGACGGGTATATTACTTCCTGCATTCAGGTGATGCTGGCAACCAATATTGGCAGT
>JASFLV010000239.1:0-5171 GCA_050117915.1 Thioalkalispiraceae bacterium
TCTATCGGTTGCCGATGAGGCGCTTGGCAAGTCACTCATTGAAGAACGTCAGAAAAATGCCCAGGCTATTCGTGAGAAGAACGCTGAAGTCAAAGCGAAGTACTAAACTTTGTCATGGTACTGTATTTAACGGATGACCATGACCGATTCCAAACATCTTGTCTCAATTGAACAGGCCATATTGGCCCTCAGGGAGGGCCAGGTCATTGCCTATCCTACCGAGGCCGTGTTTGGCCTGGGCTGTGATCCGGATAATGAAAAGGCAATTCTACAGCTGCTGGCTTTGAAAGATCGAGCTGAGACAAAAGGGTTGATTATTATTGCTGCGGATATCGCGCAACTGAGTAACTATGTGAACGATGCGCTTATTAGCGAAGAAATGTGGGAGCGGGCAAAACGGAGCTGGCCGGGGCCGGTGACCTGGTTGATGCCGGTAAAATCTACTGTGTCAAAACTGTTGACCGGAGAGCATGACACCATTGCGGTAAGAGTAACGGCCCATCCGGTTGCAAGCAGATTGTGTAAGGAATTTGCGAAACCGATTGTCTCGACCAGTGCCAATTTTGCCGGGCAGCCACCCGCACGCAGTGCTGAAGAAGTACAACAACAGTTTCTTGATCAAATTAAATATATTGTTGCAGGCGAGGTTGATTACAATGCTTCACCCAGTGAGATCCGCGAGTTACACACCAATAAAGTAATACGGAAAGGTTCATGACAATTAATATCGAGGCGGTAAAAGACTATTTACTTAATCTCCAGGACTCAATCTGTACTGAGCTTGCAGCAGAAGATGCTAGCAAGAAGTTTCTTGAAGATAGCTGGCAACGTGAGGCGGGTGGTGGCGGCCGCTCCCGGGTCATGGAAGAAGGTGAGGTGTTTGAAAAGGCCGGGATCAACTTTTCTCATGTGTTTGGCGAAGGCTTGCCTGCTTCGGCTACCGCACATCGCCCCGAACTGGCAGGACGTTCATTTCAAGCGATGGGCGTATCTTTGGTTATTCATCCACGTAATCCCTATGTCCCGACTTCGCATGCCAATGTTCGCTTTTTTATTGCAGAAAAAGACAACGCGGATCCGGTTTGGTGGTTTGGTGGTGGCTTTGATATGACCCCGTATTATGGGTTTGAACAAGACTGTGTACACTGGCACCAAACCGCGAGGCAGGCGTGCGAACCGTTTGGTGAAGAGGTTTATCCCAGGTATAAAAAGTGGTGCGATGACTATTTCTTTTTGAAACACCGTAATGAACCACGGGGTATAGGCGGGTTATTCTTTGATGACTTAAACGAGTGGGGCTTCGAGCAAAGCTTCGGCTTTATGCGCAGTGTAGGCGATCACTACATCAAGGCCTACCGGCCGATTGTCGCGCAACGTAAGGCTACAGAATATGGTGAACGCGAACGCGATTTCCAGTTATACCGGCGTGGTCGCTATGTCGAATTTAACCTGGTTTATGATCGCGGTACACTGTTTGGCCTGCAGACCGGGGGGCGCACAGAATCGATCCTGATGTCACTGCCCTCACTGGTTAAGTGGCGTTATAACTGGCATCCAGAGCCCGGCACAAAAGAGGCCGAACTCTACGATACCTATCTGAAGCCACGGGACTGGCTGAAATAAAGGTTAATATTGAGCACCCTCTCTGATCGGCTCGATGATGATTTCGACCCGACGATTTAAGGTGCGGCCGCGAGCTGTTGCGTTATCGGCACGGGGCTGCTCTTCACCCATTCCATAATAGGCAAGCCGTTGCGGAATCACGCCTTGCTGGCGTAAATAATCATGCACGCTCTGTGCGCGTCTTTCTGACAGGCCCTGGTTATAAGTGTGGGATCCGGTACTGTCGGTGTGTCCGACCAGACTCAAATGAGTCTTACCGTACTTTTTGACGATTTGCGCAATTTTATCCATGCTTGGTTGAAATCCGGGCTTAATGTTGGTGGAGTCAAAGTCAAACGCGGTCTGTGCCGTCATGGTAACCATCAGGACATCATTGGGAAGGCGAGTAACAGAAATCGCACCTGTTTGAATTTGATCAGCCAGTTGTTTTTCGAAGTCCTTTTGCTGGTTGTCCATATAGGTGCCGATCGCGCCGCCCGCGATACCGCCTACCACGCCATACAGGATTGCCTTTTTCTTTTTATTCTTGGTTGTTAAACCCGCTAAAACGCCAATACCGGCACCTATCAGCGCACCCTTTTCAGCATCCGTCATTGGTCGTCGATTGCCATACTCATCCGTCGTACAGCTGGCCAGACCAAAGCAAAGGACAATCAGGGCAATAACAGACGTTCTTAATTTTGAGAGCTTCATGTAGATAACCTCTGGTTTAGTGCTAAACGGGATATCGGGTTGAATTCTATGACAGCGGTTTCATTAACATGTTCAATGCGCTGTGATCACAATGAGCATAGCTGATAGCCAGCCGGCTAAAAATTAAATTTACTTATTGTTTACTGGGCTGGCGAGGCCTTTGTGAATGATGCTTTTTTCGCCCACCGTGCCCTTTGTTCTGCGGAGTGCGCTTTTTATGTTTTTCATATTTAGGGGGTTTCGGTTCCAGCAGGTCATTGGGATCGATGTTTTGCACAGGAATTTTATGCCCGATGTATTCTTCGATTTCGGGCAAGGAGAAGACAAATTCTTCACAGGCAAAACTGATGGCGTCGCCGGTTGAACCAGCACGTGCGGTGCGGCCGATCCGGTGTACATAGTCTTCCGCATCCTGCGGTAAATCAAAGTTAATCACATGGCTGACATTCGGGATGTGCAGACCACGGGCGGCAACATCCGTCGCGACCATGATATCGATCTCACCCTCTGTAAAAGCCTTGAGTAAGCTCATGCGCTTTTTTTGCGGCACATCCCCGGAGAGGACGGCGGCAGCGAGATCATTACCCTTGAGGTAAGCCATGATTTTTTCTGCCATGCGCTTGGTGTTGACAAAGATGACGACCCGATGTGGATCATGGTTTTTGAGCAGACCGAGCAGAAGTGGTATTTTTTCTTCCTGGGCGGGGTAATAGACAATTTCCTCAACTTTTTCCGCCGTGATCTGCTCTGGCTCGATGGAGACATTCTCCGGATTATTCATGTGCTCATAGGCCAGTTCCTGGACACGGTGTGACAAGGTGGCGGAAAACAGCATACTCAAACGATGCTCGGGTGTGGGCATGCGTCGTAACAGGTAGCGGATATCCTTGATAAAGCCCAGGTCAAACATACGATCGGCTTCGTCAAGAATGAGAACCTGCACGGCTTTTAAGTCAAAGACGTGTTGTTTGAAGTAATCGATTAAACGCCCCGGGGTACCAATCAGGATGTCGACGCCCTCTTCGATATCCTTGCGTTGCTGTTCATAGCCTGCTCCGCCGTAGGCCACGGCGAGCCGAAAACCAATCGTCCGGTTGAGTTGCTCCGCGTCCTTGTGAATCTGGATGGCCAGTTCGCGCGTCGGGGCCAGGATGAAGGCCCGGGGCTGGTTAGGTTTACGCCGCTCATCGGCCGGGTTGCTCAGAAGGTGAGCAAAACAAGCGATTAGAAATGCTGCGGTCTTTCCTGTGCCGGTCTGTGCCTGGCCTGCGACATCCTTATTTTTCAAGGTTAGCGGTAGGGTTTCAGCCTGGATCGGGGTACAGGATGAAAAACCTGATGCTTCAATGCCTTGCAATAATTCTTGAGGTAAGTCCAGCTGCTTGAAATTGATGTCTGTTAAGTGATCATTTTGCATAGAATGAGAGCATATCAGAATAACGTGTGCACTGTGGGCTTGAAATGCGCCTCAAGTTACGCTCAAATGCACGTATTGGGACTTGGCTTCACATAACCATGCCATATCAACTAATCTATTCAGATGATGAACATCATGTTCATCACGGCTACAGGAGAAATACCTTGAGCGATAAAATCGTTTACGTATCAGATGATAGTTTTGACGAAGAAGTACTACAGGCCGAAGGCCCAGTACTTGTGGATTATTGGGCGGACTGGTGTGGGCCCTGCAAAATGATTGCGCCTATTCTTGATGAGATTGCCGGCGAATACGACGGTAAATTAAAAGTGGCCAAGCTCAACATTGACGAGAACCCTGTGACCCCTCCCAAGTTTGGTATTCGTGGTATCCCAACACTGATGATATTCAAGGGTGGTAATGTCGAGGCCACGAAAGTTGGTGCAGTATCGAAATCGCAACTCACCGCATTTATCGACAGCAATCTCTAGGAATTAGGCCAAGGGAATCTGTGGTGGCGTCCACAAAAGCCCCCCTAAAAACCTCAGGAGGGGCTGGACGTAACCAGACTTTGGTGGTAGATTTATAAATGTGGTTTAGCTCATACCGCGTCCAAAACTAACGAATTTCTAATAATCCCGATAGACAGACGACCTCCCGGTAGAACTCTTAAACCATAGCCAGGACCAGAACCGTAACCCGAAAACGTTTTTTACACGTCGCGTGCCAAATCTAACCGGAGCGATGTGTCCAACAAATCTATAGAAACATTTTCCACAACTCAAAAAAGAACGACCTATGAACCTTTCTGAACTAAAAGTTACGCCAGTAACAAAACTTAACGACATCGCTGCTTCTATGGGTATCGACAATATTGCCCGATCCCGTAAACAGGACATCATATTTTCCATCCTCAAGGCCCACGCCAAAAACGGTGAAGACATTTATGGTGATGGTGTCCTGGAAATCCTGCAGGATGGCTTTGGTTTCTTACGTTCGGCCAACAGCTCATACCTGGCCGGGCCAGACGATATCTATGTATCGCCATCACAGATACGGCGTTTTAACCTGCGTACCGGTGATACGGTTTCTGGCAAAATTCGCCCCCCTAAAGATGGCGAACGTTACTTCGCGATGCTCAAGGTCAAGGAGATCAACTTTGAGCCGCCGGAAAATGCCAAGAGCAAGATCCTGTTTGAAAACCTGACGCCGCTTCATCCAAATGACCGCCTGGCCCTGGAAATGGGTAACGGCAGTACCGAAGATATGACCGCCAGGATCATTGATTTATGTGCCCCCATCGGTAAAGGCCAGCGTGGCCTGATTGTCTCGCCGCCGAAGGCGGGTAAGACCATGATGCTGCAAAATATCGCGCAGTCGATTACCAACCGGAATCCCGAGTGTCACCTGATGGTGTTATTGATTGACGAACGTCCGG
>JASFLV010000240.1:0-5165 GCA_050117915.1 Thioalkalispiraceae bacterium
TCACGGCTTATATCCGTGTAAACAATCGCTTCCACCCCATCCTGCTCAAAGTGCTTGGCCATATCAAATACATCATGCTTGGACAACTTGGACCAGCCATCCACGGCAACTTTTCCATCCTTAGCACCCAGCCCGACGATAATATGACCGGGAAACTCGAGACACACGTCATTCACGAAATGCGGTGCCGTCACCGCCTGGGTGCCAATAATCACATATTGCACACCCGCATCCAGGTATGTCTGGATGGTATCTTCGTCACGGATACCACCCCCCACCTGGACCGGGAGATCAGGAAAAGCTTTACAGATAGCCTGCACGACGTGGGCATTAACCGGTTCACCGGCAAAAGCACCATTTAAATCAACCAGGTGAAGTCTTCGTGCGCCGGCTTCAACCCACTGTGACGCCATCGCGACCGGGTCATCGGAAAAGACCGTTTCCTGATCCATATCGCCCTGACGCAGGCGAACACACTTACCATCCTTAAGATCAATTGCGGGGATAATTAACATAGCGATTTTGATTTAGTTAAAGTTAAGTGTAGTAATTAAACTTGGCCATTCCAGTTCAAAAAGTTTTTATATAACTGTAATCCGGCATGTTGGCTTTTCTCCGGATGGAACTGGGTTGCAAATACATTATCTTTAGCCACTGCCGAGGTAAATGATATGCCATAGTGAGTAGAACCGGCAATCATCCCCATTTCAACAGGCTCGACATAATAACTATGCACAAAGTAAAAACGTTCATCTTGAGGAATATCATTCCATAAGGGGTGTTGGTAGGTTTGCTGCACCTGGTTCCAGCCCATGTGGGGAATCTTCAGGCGCTCATTGGTCTTCGGATCATGCAAGTCATCCCCAAAATAAGCAACATGCCCAGGTAGTATTTTCAGGCAATCAACGCCGTTATTCTCATCACTAAAGGTCATCAGGGCCTGCATACCTACACACACACCTAACAGGGGTTTTCCCTGTTCAACCGTCTCTTTAACAATCTGATCAATGCCAAGCCGGTTAATCTCATGCATGCAGTCACGAATTGCACCGACACCCGGTAATACAACCCGGTCGGCTGCCTGGATCTTTTTGTGGTCATGGGTAACGATAACCTTGGTCCCGTCACCGACTTTCTCCAAAGCCTTGGCAACGGAATGCAAGTTACCCATCCCATAATCGATAACCGCTACGCTGTTCATCATTGTCTAAAAGATAGTATTAGTCTTAATTACAGACTGCCCTTGGTCGAAGGTGTAATCCCCGCCATGCGTGGGTCCGCTTCAATTGCCATACGCACCGCCCGACCAAACGCTTTATAAATGGTTTCGGCAATGTGGTGCGCATTTTTACCACGAAGACAGTCGATATGAACGGTCGCCAGTGCATGATTGATAAAGCCCTGGAAAAACTCGTGGATCAGGTCAACATCAAAGTCACCGACCCGCCCACGGGGATAATCTGCGTGGTATTCGAGTCCCGGACGACCGGAAAAATCGATCACGACTCTTGATAAGGCTTCGTCCAAGGGGACATAGGCGTGACCGTAACGGCGAATGCCCTTTTTATCACCCAGTGCCTTGGCAAAGGCCTGGCCAAGCACAATCCCTATGTCTTCAACGGTGTGATGCGCATCAATGTGCAGATCACCCTCAGCCCTGACCTTGAGGTCAATCATTCCGTGACGTGCAATCTGATCCAGCATATGCTCAAGAAATGGCACCCCTGTGTCAAATTCACTTTTCCCCGAACCATCCAGATCAATGCTGACACTGATCCTGGTCTCAAGGGTATCACGCTTGATAGTGGCCTTACGCCCAGCCATATTGTCTCCTAACATCTTCTTTTTCTTTAAGAATCTGTTAATTTTACCGTATTCTTGACTAGAAAGCCTATTAAAACTTAAAAGCGGCGATCTTCTGCTGGACACTTCATTAAAACAGCATTAAATTTACCAATTCAAGAAAACATAGCAATACTCTCAACTTATACTACCTCGAAGTGTAGGACATTTATGACTAGCCAGGTTGTCAATCTTGCCAGTGTCCAGAACGTTTGCCAGCAATGCGGCATATATGGCTTATGCCTGCCCATGGGTCTAAAACGTGGTGACCTGGACCAGTTGGATAGCATTATCAAACGGCGTCGGCCTCTGAAAAAAGGCGAGCACCTGTTCAATGCTGGTGAGGACTTCAGTTCGATTTATGCCATTCGTAGTGGCTCGATCAAATCCTATGTGATTAACGAAGAGGGCGAAGAACACGTGATTGGCTTCAAAATGCCCGGCGACCTGGTCGGCTTTAACGGCATTAATGGGCATCACTATAAGAATTCGGCCAAGGCCCTTGAGACCTGTAGTGTCTGCGAGATTCCGTTTACTCAACTCGAAGAGCTGGGACACAAGATCCCTGGGCTCTCCCATCACCTGATGGAAATCATGAGCAAGGAGATCCAGGATGAGCACTATAAAGTTGCCATGTGCAGCAAAATGACTGCCGAGGCCAGATTGGCCAGCCTGGTTCATACCTTGTCCATGCGCTTTGCTGAGCGAGGTTATTCGCCTAACGAATTCAACCTTAGTATGTCACGCAATGATATTGCCAATATGCTGGGCATGGCCGTGGAAACCGTCAGCCGCTTATTCACACATTTTCAGGAAGACGGGATCCTTGAAGTGGAACGCAAACATATCCGTATTCTCGATCAGAACAAACTACATAGTATTATAAAAGTGGAGTAGTTTCCTGGTCATCCCACCCTCGACGACTCATGATGCCAGGATAATTTATGACTTGATCGAGTCACAGGGTTTCTGAAAATAACAGGTTAGTGCGCAGGAACCTGCCGTCAATATCCAGAAAAGAAAAAAACCAATGGTATAACCACCCAGGCGTGAAATATCACCATAACCGCTCACCGCCACAATCACTTGTGGGTCAAACGCAGTAAAAAACAATATTGTCGCAAGCCCCGCAGTCAAAAATGACGGCCACAACACCGCAACCAGTTTTTGAATGGTTGGTGTTTGTTTCGTTGTCTCATCCATATCTAACCCCCCTTTAACTATACATTGGGTTTGAATCGCCATTTGCCAGCCGGTATCACAATCCGTGCATCTAACCGCCATTGTTGGTCGGCCGGTTCAAGGATCGCATTCCAGCGACCGGCCTGCAGCTCATTCAATTTTGTTTTGTATAAGCCTTTATCATCTTTATGTAACAACACATGCCGATCCAGACTGGCCCGCGTCGGGTGAACCATCTTTAAGCCCAGACTATCGAGATTTACATTCGACTTCGAATCAAGCACAAGTTCTAGCTCTCCGGTCGCTTCGACATATTCAGCACTGGCAGTCAGTCCCATTGATGCCGCCTGTTGCTGCTGATCAATGACACGGTTGATTGCCAGACCCTTTTTATAATAATCATCAACCACAGCATGATCTTTATTGCTCGTGGCAATCACGATAGTAATAATGCCAGCGATGACTGCTGCCGCCGGGAATGACATCAAAAACCAGGGCCAGAACTGCCGATACCAGGGCTTGATCATTTCACGCGTCTCAGTCATGGTCATGTATATCTACCTTTTTACTAACGTATTCCTGAACCAATAAACACTCCGGTCTCTTCGACTTTCAATTTATCATTATCGATTGCAACCAGAGTAAAGTGGATATCCTGGCTAATCTGTTTCACATCTGCAGGATCTGCCTCAATCCTTGCACTAAAGGTCGCCGACTGTCCGGGCTGAACAACAAGCTCATCCTCACGCATAATCAATTTCGCATTGAAGTCATTTTGCATATCAAGTTTATAACGGTGGACTTTGGTATCCATATTGGCAATCTTTAGTGTATATATATTTTCAATCATACCCATCGAGGTGGTCCGATAAAGGGCGTTGCGATCACGGATGATATCCAGCTCCAGGGGAATACGTGTCGCCATGCTGTAGATCAGTGCTGCAGTGATGGCAAGCAGAATCAGCGTATAAATAACAATACGCGGCCTTAGTAGCTTGGTTTTTTTTCCCTCGATGGCGTTTTGCGTTGTATATTTAATCAAGTCACGCTGATAACCCATCTTGTCCATCACTTCATTACAGACATCCACGCAGGCAGCGCAACCGATACACTGATATTGTAAGCCTTCACGAATATCAATACCGGTCGGGCAAACTTGCACACATAAGGTACAGTCGACACAGCTACCCAGACCTTTAGCCTCAGGGTCATCACTTTTCTTTCTGGCACCACGTGGCTCGCCACGATTGTCGTCATAGGAAATAATCAGGGTATCTTTATCGAACATTGCGCTTTGAAAACGGGCATAGGGGCACATGTAAATGCACACCTGTTCACGCATCCAGCCGGCATTACCATAAGTCGCGAAGCTATAGAAAATGACCCAGAACCACTCCCAGGGCCCCAGGCCTAATTGCAGCAATGACTGGCCTAACTCAGTAATCGGGGTGAAATAACCGACAAAAGTAAAACCGGTCCATAGAGAAAAGGTAATCCAGACAAAATGTTTCAACGCCTTTTTAACAAACTTGTTTTTATTCAGAGCCGATTTGTCCAGTTTAATCTGTTTATTCCGATCTCCTTCGATCTTCCTTTCGATCCATAAAAACACTTCAGTCCAGACCGTCTGCGGACAGGCATAACCACACCACAGACGACCAGCCAGTGCAGTAAAATAAAATAGCGAAAGGGCCGCAATGATCAGTAATACGGCCAGATAGAAAAAGTCCTGCGGCCAGAAGGTCAGGCCAAAGATATAAAAGCGACGGGCGGGTAAATCAAAGAGTACTGCCTGATGACCATCCCAGGTCAACCAGGGCACGATGTAATACAAACCGAGCAAGGTAACAACGCCAAGCACCCGTAAGGTGGCAAACAGGCCATGCACTTCACGGGGATAAACCTTTTTATGCTTGGCGTAAAATCCGCTGCTTTCTTCTTCCTCGATTGGCTGTGCCTTATTGTTCATAATCGACTACCACTCCACGTATAAACAAGGCACAACCAATCAGTGATTACTTGTTACTTAAACTATATACATAGGCCGCTAACAGGTGTGCCTTTTCTTCACCAAGGAACTCTCGATGCGCAGGCATTTTCCCGGAGCGCCCATTCTTAATCGTTTCTTTAATCTGCCCGGG
>JASFLV010000241.1:0-5154 GCA_050117915.1 Thioalkalispiraceae bacterium
GTCTTGCTGCGGTGCAGCAACCACATTGCCTGTGAGAAACGACAACGATATCGAAACGATTAGAAAATGAATGATCCGGGCCATGACATATCCTCCATGCCTGGAAAACCTGCCCACTCCCCTACAGATTTTACGGTGGTTAAATTATATTAATTTTTCCTGATATTCTTATAGACTTGGAATTATAATGATTTGTCGTGTTGCTGCTCATATCCTTTCGAGCTTTTAATCTTAAGTGTACTAAATTTTCTTCCATTAATCAGTCACAGAATGTAAGAGCATTTTAAGAATGATTTTAACTTGAGAACCACTTCATATTTAATGTGGTTTTAAACAATAAAAAAGCCCGCATCGCGGGCTTTTAAGCGTCGTACATTTATCGATTTTTATTAAATTACTTACCAGCGATTTCTTCCTGGTTGCTATGACTCACCCCAAACCTGCTCTTTGGGCGCGAGATTCTACACACTCATTTATTAGCGGCGCTACAGTGACTTATTTAACCAGCAAAAACAACTCAGTATTATTGAGCAACAGATAAACCGGATTTTTTTAAAAATATAATAATCTGGTAGGCGTCCAGGAAAAGCCGCTGGACTTTGATCGCTAGTAACTTCAGCATATTAATCTACTTTTATTGTGAGCTATCACACCGTACGGATATCACATTCGCTGAGGGGCCTATAAATCCCATAAATATATTACTTTATTAGTATTTTCTTATATACTAGGCGAATCTATAGTACCCGACTCGGTAATTCGGACATTATTCGAAACAGAGCTGAATGAAGTCAGATTGAAGCTCAGGTCTATACGCGCACAAGGATGTATCTCGTTGAATCAAAACGAATTATGAGGTTTTCATGACAGTCGTCCACGACCCGCTCCAGGCCCCCGAAGGCCGCATCGAAACAAAAAATACAACGTGCTATATGTGCGCCTGCCGTTGTGGCATCCGAGTTACCTTGCGCGACGGCGAAGTCCGTTATATCCAGGGCAATCCAGATCATCCCTTAAACAAAGGGATTATCTGCGCCAAGGGTGCCTCGGGCATCATGAAACAATACTCGCCAGCGCGTTTGACCAAACCGTTAAAACGTAAAGCCGGCACGGAACGTGGCGACGCCCAGTTTGAAGAGATCTCCTGGGATGAAGCCTATGACATCATGGAAGAGCGACTTGCCCATCTGCGCAAGACCGACCCCAAGAAGTTTGCACTGTTTACCGGTCGCGACCAGATGCAGGCCCTGACCGGCCTGTTTGCCAAGCAATTCGGTACGCCGAACTATGCGGCCCATGGTGGTTTTTGTTCAGTCAACATGGCCACCGGCATGATCTACACGATTGGCGGTTCCTTCTGGGAATTTGGCGGCCCGGACCTGGATCGCGCCAAGCTATTCATCATGATCGGGACCGCCGAGGACCACCATTCCAATCCGATGAAGATGGCGCTTTCCAAATTCAAGCGTAATGGTGGCCGCTTTATCTCAGTCAATCCGGTACGGACCGGTTATTCCGCGATTGCCGATGAATGGGTCCCCATTAAACCTGGTACCGACGGCGCATTGTTACTGGCGATTATTCACGAACTGATTCGCACCGGGCTTTATGATCGTGACTTCCTGGTGCAATACACCAATGCCGCTGAGTTAGTCAGCACCGACGAAAACTCAGATGACTTTGGTCTGTTCGCGCGCACCGACATCCCACAGGATCCGGACTGTTTTGATCCACAAGATCGGGTCTGGTGGGATCGCATTAATGACAAACCCGTGCATGCCCGTACCGAAGATGCCGATCCTTTCTTGCTTGGTGATTTCACCTTACCCGATGGTCGCGCGGCCAAGCCCTCGTTTGAACTCTTAAAAGAACGCGTTGCCGATTACACACCCGAGTGGGCCTCGGAAGTGACCGGGATTCCGGTTGAAACGATTAAACGCCTCGCCCATGAAATGGGGATCACCGCACGTGATGAAAAGATCGAATTACCGATCGCCTGGACCGATGTCTGGGGCAAGGACCATGATACGGTCACCGGTAACCCGGTTGCCTTCCATGCGATGCGTGGCCTGGCAGCCCATTCCAATGGCTTCCAGACAATTCGCGCCCTCTCTATTTTAATGACCATTCTGGGCACGATTGACCGGCCCGGGGGCTTTCGCCACAAAGCACCCTTCCCGCGGCCGATTCCGCCCTGTGCCAAGACACCCAAGTCACCGGATGATGTTAAACCCAACACACCTTTAAATGGAATGCCACTGGGTTGGCCGGCAGACCCCAACGATCTGTTTGTTGATGAAAACAACGAGCCGGTGCGCATCGACAAGGCCTTTTCCTGGGAGTTTCCACTCGCTGCGCATGGTCTGATGCAAAACGTGATCACCAACGCCTGGCGTCA
The DNA here is from genome assembly GCA_050117915.1 of Thioalkalispiraceae bacterium. Taxonomy (GTDB): domain Bacteria; phylum Pseudomonadota; class Gammaproteobacteria; order UBA6429; family Thiohalophilaceae; genus SZUA-24. Next base: position 2,399 of record JASFLV010000241.1, read on the forward strand.
GGATCCCTATGCGATTGATACCTTGTTGATCTTCATGTCGAACATGGCGTGGAACTCGACTATGAATACCGCCGACGTACGCAAGATGTTAAATGACAAAGACGATAACGGTGAATACAAGATACCGTATCTGATTGTCTGTGATGCCTTCCAGTCCGAAATGGTCGCGTATGCAGATCTCGTGTTACCAGACACAACCTACTTGGAACGTCACGATGTCATGAGTATGCTGGATCGACCTATCTCTGAATACGATGGTCCGGTTGATTCGGTGCGTGTCCCGGTGGTGCCCCCCAAAGGTGACTGCAAACCCTTCCAGGATGTGATTGTGGAAATGGGCTCACGTCTGAACCTACCCGCCTTTACCAACAACGATGGTAGCCGCAAGTTCCGTGACTATCCTGACTTTGTGATTAACTATGAAACGGATCCAGGTTCAGGGATCGGCTTCCTCGCTGGTTGGCGCGGTAAGGGCGGCGAAAAGTTCATGAAGGGTGAACCGAATCCGAATCAATGGGAAATGTATGAAAAGAATAATTGCGTATTCCATTATGAAATGCCCAAGTCGTACCAATACATGCGCAACTGGAACCGCGGTTATTTGAACTGGGCGCAGGAACATCGCATGTTACGTTATGCCGAGCCGATTAATATTCACATCTATTCCGAGATCTTGATGAAGTTCCGCCTCGCGGCACAAGGTAAGACAGACGGCAAGCAACCGCCTGAGCATCTGCGCAAACGAGTTGAGACCTACTTTGATCCGTTGCCATTTTACTTTGAGCCGCTGGAGTCGCACTTAACCGATAAACACAAGTATCCATTAAATGCCGTGACCCAACGCCCGATGGCCATGTATCACTCCTGGGATTCACAAAACGCCTGGCTACGTCAGATCCATACCTATAACTTTATGTATGTGCATCCAAAAACCGCCCAGGCACAGGGGATTAAAGATGGCGGCTGGATGTGGGCCGAGTCCATGCACGGTAAAGTCCGTTGCCTGTGTCGCTATAGTGAATCAGTTGAGCCGGGAACGGTCTGGACCTGGAATGCTATCGGCAAGGCGAAGGGTGCCTGGCGTTTGGATGACAATGCCAATGAGTCGGAAAAGGGCTTCCTGTTGAACCATGTGATCAGTGAAGAACTACCTGCCCATGAAGCGGGTGAACATGTCTCCAACTCGGATCCGAATACCGGACAGGCGGGTTGGTATGACGTCCGGGTACGGATTTATCCGGCCGGCGATGACGAAGATAAAGTCAGTTACCCTCAATTTGATGCCATGCCTGCCCTACCGGGCACAAGCAAGACAGGCAAAGTTTTGAAATTCTTTGCCGGCATGTTTAACAGGAAAGCAGGTTAATTCGAATGACACAGTTAGCATTAATAATTGATTTAAATGTCTGCGTGGGCTGTCATGCCTGTGTAACCTCGTGTAAAGAATGGAACACGTCCGGTTCAGCCGGTTTCATGACCGATGAAAATCCTTATGGTAAGGATCCGACCGGTACCTTCTTTAACCGGGTACAGACATACGAAATCGGCGAGTTCCCTGCGACGGAAACCCTGCACTTCCCGAAGAGTTGTTTGCATTGCGAGGACCCACCCTGTGTGCCGGTTTGCCCGACTGGCGCAAGTTATAAACGCAAGGAAGACGGCATAGTCCTGGTGGATTACGACAAGTGTATCGGTTGTCGTTATTGTTCCTGGGCCTGTCCTTATGGTGTGCGTGAAATCGATGAAACCCAGAAGGTTATGAAAAAATGCACTCTGTGTGTCGATCGGATTTACGATCAAAACCTGCCCGAGTCTGAGCGTAAACCAGCCTGTGTGCTGGCTTGCCCGACTAATGCACGTCTGTTTGGTGATGTACACGATTCCGAGTCTGAAGTCTCGGTCACGATTCGGGAAGAAGGTGGCTATCAGTTGATGCCCGAATGGGGTACTAAACCGGCCAATCATTATCTGCCGCGTCGCAAGACTCGCATGCGTATCCATGAAGATGAACTACAACGTGCAGACAACCCGCTGAAGAAAGAGCAGCGCGGACCGAGTGCGCCAGTGGACGAGCCTACCCTGGACGACAGTACAAGTTGGTAAAAAAAGTGTTGATACATTTTTTAGGCAATTTAAATATAAAAAACCGTCATTTCGGAAACGACAGCGTCGTTATCCGGAATCCAGAAAACACATCATGGATTCCCGCGTCCGCGGGAATGACTATGCATTGAGGAATTTAGTATGCATCCAGCATTTAGTGTCATTTTCTTAACAACATTAATCGGTGCAGGTCAGGGTATGTTTCTCGCCCTGATCACCGGCCAGAGTTATGCCGCGGTTGAATTATTACCGAGCCAGGATAGCACTGCATTTTACGGAAACGGTGCAATCATCGTTTTATTATTTTTAATCGGTGGGCTGATTGCTTCATTTTTTCACCTCGGTCGTCCGGAGCGCGCCTGGCGTGCAGCTTCACAGTGGCGTACCTCATGGCTATCACGTGAAGTCATTGTCTTACCTTTACTGATGTTCCTGGTATTTGTCTACGGTGTCATGCACTATTTCGAATGGGACACCGTTTTGTTTACGTCTAAGGAAGGAGCAAAACTGCAACTCACATTGGTTGTAGGTGTTTTCGGCGCTATCGCAACCTTCGCACTGTTCCTTTGCACCGGTATGATTTACGCCTGCCTGAAGTTTTTACAGGAATGGCATAGCCCTCTAACGGTGATTAACTACACATTGCTGGGCAC
>JASFLV010000242.1:0-5151 GCA_050117915.1 Thioalkalispiraceae bacterium
GGTTTCGTCAATGCGCTGGCCATTCTGATTTTTCTGGCGCAATTGCCGGAGCTCAACCCCGCCACGGTGGGTGTCACTTGGCATGTCTATGCGATGACTGCCGGTGGACTGGCCATTATTTACTTGTTTCCGTATCTAACCAAAACTATTCCCTCGCCGTTGGTGACCATCGTCGTACTCACGGCGCTGGCGATTTTCCTGGATCTGGATATTCGCAGTGTGGGTGACATGGGTGAGCTGCCCGATACCCTGCCCATATTTCTCTGGCCCGACGTACCACTGAACCTGGACACGTTGCTGGTTATTCTGCCTTATTCGATCTCGTTGGCGGTGGTTGGCCTGCTGGAGTCGTTGATGACCGCGACGATCGTGGATGACCTGACCGATACAAACAGCGACAAGAACCGTGAATGTAAGGGCCAGGGCATTGCCAATATTTCTGCGGGAATGCTTGGCGGGATGGCCGGTTGCGCCATGATTGGCCAGTCAGTGATCAATATTAAATCCGGCGGTCGTGGTCGGCTCTCTACCTTTACCGCCGGTTTCTTTTTGTTATTAATGGTGGTCTTCCTTGGCGAGTGGGTGGCCAAGATCCCGATGGCGGCGCTGGTCGCGGTCATGATCATGGTCTCTATTGGTACCTTCAGCTGGGAGTCGCTGTGGAATCTGAAAAAGCACCCCAAGAGTTCGAGCATTGTCATGCTCACTACCGTCGTGGTGGTGGTCGCCACGCACAATCTGGCCTACGGTGTGTTCGTCGGTGTCCTGCTGGCGGCACTGTTCTTTGCCAACAAGGTCGGCCAGTATAAATATGTTGTTTCACAATTGAGTAGCGATGGTCTGAGCCGGACCTATCAGGTCGTCGGCCAGGTCTTCTTCGCTTCGGCGGACAAGTTCGCCGAGTCCTTTGACTTCAAGGAAGCGCTCGATAAAGTGGTGATCGATTTATGCCAGGCACACTTCTGGGACATCACCGCGGTGGGGGCACTGGACAAGGTGGTGCTCAAGTTTCGTCGTGAGGGCACCGAGGTAGAGATCATTGGCCTGAACGAGGCCAGCGCCACCATTGTCGATAAATTCGCAGTCCATGATAAACCGGATGCCGTCGATAAACTGATGGATCATTAAGAGGAAGAAAATGAAAGATATTATTGCCTGTATCGACGGCACCAGCGTCTCCGAGGCGGTCAGCGATTATGCCGCATGGGCCAGTCTGCGCCTGGACGCCCCAATGATCCTGCTGCACGTACTGGATAAATCAGAGTATCCGACCCACACGGACCTGAGTGGCAACATTGGTCTGGGTAGTCGCGAAGCGCTGCTGCAGGAACTGGCTGAACTCGACGAAAAGCGCAGCAAGATTGCACTCGAGCAGGGACGCCTGATGCTGGACGCGGCAAACCAGCGTGCGATTGCCGACGGTGTGGCCAACCCGATCGTGCATCAACGACATGGTAGTCTGCTGGAATCATTACAGGCGATCGAACAGGACACCCGCCTGTTGGTGTTGGGCAAACATGATGAAAATCTCAAACCGCATGTTGGTAGTCGACTGGAGAGTGTTGTGCGCACACTGCACTGCCCGATCCTGGTCACGACGGAGACCTTCAAGGCACCGCAACAAGTGATGATTGCCTTCGATGGCAGCGCCACAACGCGCAAAGGCATCGAAATGGTGGCGGGTAGTCCTTTGTTTCAGGGCCTGTCCTGTCATGTAGTGATGATTGGTGCCGACAATGACGAACATCGCGGTCAACTCGACTGGGCTCAGCAAACCCTTACCGCTGCCGGTTTCGACGTGAGCACAGTGCTTAAACAGGGCGAGGTCGAGTCGACGCTGTGCAGATACCGCCGCGAACACGCTATCGACATGCTGATCATGGGTGCCTGGGGCCACTCGGTAATCCGGCGCTTCCTGGTCGGCAGCACCACCACCAGTGTGATCCGCAATGCCCAGATTCCAGTGTTGTTGCTGCGCTAATCTGACATGGCTACTGAGGGTCAGAGTAAAACTTCACTGACTTCGTTACATACCAATAAAAGAAACATAATTACGGCATTGTTATTTTTTTAGATAGCGTACGATACAATGCTGCATCCCGTATTTATTACATGATTAAGTCAAAGGGTGCAAAGATGGATATGGATGACTCGGTCAATGTGTTAGGTGATCCCCTCGAGGTATGTGGTGACAACCCGCTGACCGGTTTTTTTCGCGACAGTAAATGTAATACCTGTGAAGAGGATCTTGGCTTGCATACCGTCTGCATTATAGCGACCGCTGAGTTTCTGGAGTATTCACGTTTTAAAGGCAATGATTTATCAACGCCGGTACCCGAGTTTGGTTTTGAAGGTTTAAAGCCGGGTAATAGCTGGTGTTTGTGCGCGGCGAGATGGTTAGAGGCCTATAAAGAGGGGATGGCACCCAAAGTATATTTGACCCGAACCCATCAACGCACATTAGAGATTGTGCCCTTGGAATTACTCAAGCAATTTGCGGCTGATTTAAATTAATACCCAAAATTAACCATGACCATTCGAATTTAATGAGGAGCGATGATGAGTAATGCCAATGACATAACCAGTGAGACAACGAATATCTGGAAAAATCATGTGACTGCGCCAGATACACCACAAGGATTTACGCTGAGAACCACCTATCCCACCAATCCAGAGGGTGTTGAGGTCATGTTGGAACGTTGGGAGGCGGGATCAGAAGAGCCACCCCATTCACATCCTGGCGATGACATGACCGTGGTCGTGGAAGGAAAGATGTCAATTCAATTCTATAGCCGTGAAAACGGGGAGCTGGTTGCGGATGGTGATGCCGTGATCCTTAACAAGGGTGACACAGGGTATGTGAAAGCGGGTCGCATTCATGATGCGAAGTATCTAGAAGATTGTAAGCTTGTATATGTCCATGATAAGGCGTTTGGTTTTACCGCTGAATAAGCCAGGTGGTAGGTTATTGCATGGCAGCCCAATGAATTGTGATAGTGATTTGTGGTTCGAGGCAATATGATTATCCCATATAACGATTTATCAGAAGATGCACTCCAGGCCCTGATAGAAGATTTCGTCACGCGTGATGGTACCGATTACGGTCAGGACGAATTGAGTACCCAGGATAAAGCCGCACACCTGTTAGAGTTATTGAAGAAGGGTGAATTGCTGATAAGTTATAATGAAGAGTCCCAAAGCTGTGGATTGATTACTAAACAAGAACTCAAGTAAAAAGGCTAAAAAGGCGCAGCACAATTCGGAGTAGATATTTCTTCTTAAGTATTCCTTATCGAACCGTCATCAAAGCTACGAGCAGACATGCGATAACCACTGCCGTTAGCACTGCTCTAAGAGGCAAATACCAGGCAGGATAAAGTATTTGTTGCCTGCTCCAGGCTTCGATTATGCAAAGTAAGCCAAATCCAGCTATGAGCAAGGGTAGGCCAAACTGTGGGTGTAGTAGTAAAGCCAACCAGCCTAGCAAGGCAGGGATGACACTTAACGATAATTGCCCTGTAGCAAGTCGGCCGTTAAAGCGCATCGCTAAGCCCCAATGCACGGCCCCCATAAACGACAGAATGACGGCTGCGTAACCAGTCAACATAACAAGCGGATCTTCTATTAACGGTAGGCTTATCCAGCTAGCCATGCTTAAAATCAGAAAAGGGATAAGTCCCAGATAGCCTAAAATTCTGGCAACTGTTTCAGTCTGCATTATCGATCTCCATTGCTGATGCATAACGATCTCGTATCGCCCTGGCTTGCTGCCGGATCTCAGTTAATTCGCGCTTGGCGCGGCGTCCTAAGTTCCGCCATTGCAGTGCGGTTCGCGGATGATGTGCAAAACGTGTCTGATGTTGCTGTAAAAAGTCCCAATAAAGGGTGGTGAAAGGACAGGCCTGTTTACCGGTGGCATGCTCAGGGTTATAACAGCAAGCTTGGCAATAATTACTCATACGTTTGATATATTTACCACTTGCGACATAAGGCTTGGAGGCAAGCACACCGCCGTCTGCGTATTGGGACATTCCGATAACATTGGGCAACTCAACCCATTCAACGGCGTCAACATAAACGGCCAGATACCACTCATGAATCTGTTTTGGTTTCACGCCGTAGAGTAAGGCAAATAGACCCGTTATCATCAGCCGTTGTATATGATGTGCATAACCATATTTCAGCGTTTGCTTGACAACCTGTTTAATGCAGTTCATATCCGTCTTGGCTGTCCAGAAAAAGTCTGGCAGATCGTAATTGGCATTTAGATAATTGTTTGCGCGATACTCCGGCATCAATTTCCAATACAGGCCATGAATATATTCCCGCCAGCCTAAAACCTGCCGGACAAAGCCCTCTACTGAAGCAAGAGGTAATTTTTGTGTATGAAACGATTTGATGACTTTTTCCAGCACCTCAGCTGGATTCAGCAATTTCAAATTCAGGGCTAAAGAAAGTCCGGAATGATATAAAAATGGTTCATCTGACCACATTGCATCCTGATAGGGCCCAAATGTAGGTAAGCGATAGTCAATAAAATCCTCAAGTAATGCTAGTGCATCGTCCCTGGTTACAGGCCAGTCAAATTGATCCAGACTACCTGGGTGTGTTTTAAAGCGCCTGTTGACGATGTTGATTACCTGTCGGGTGATTTTATCTGGAGAAAAGGCAGGCCATTTTGGCAAGTTGCCCGGCCCCTGCTTATTGAATTTTTTCCTATTTTCTTTATCAAAATTCCACTGCTCTCCAAGTGGTTGACCATCCTGCATGAGGACGTCGCGGTTCTTGCGCATAAAGCGATAGAATGACTCCTGCCTTGGCTGCTTGACGGAGTCATACCATTGATCAAACATAGCGCTATCACACAGGAAATGGGGATCTTCCAGGTAAGTGACTTTACGGTTGTGACTTTCAACGGTACTGGTTATTTCCTGCATAACGTCATACTCGCCAGGTTTAACCAGGATTACTTCTTCAGGGTTGTGCTGTTTGATGCTGTGACTTAATCGTTCCGAAAAGGAAGTGTGACGGTCATCTAACTCGTGATACTCAACACGATAATCGTTGTTCGATAGCAAAAGCCTGAAATGTCGCATAGCGGATATGAATACACAGATTCGGGCCTTATGTGACCAGACTTTATTTGCTTCA
>JASFLV010000243.1:0-5146 GCA_050117915.1 Thioalkalispiraceae bacterium
AAATTTGCATTGTCTCTGATTGATATGGATGAGTTTAAAGCAATCAATGATAACAACGGACATCGATACGGTGATGAATTATTGAGACAGGTCGCGAGAAGACTTGAAAGTGTTTTACGTGATTCTGATACGGCAGCACGTCTTGGTGGCGATGAGTTTACACTCATTTTGGATGATATTGATGAGCATGCCTGGCATGCGGCGTTTATGCGTGTTCAGACAGCGTTAGTTGAACCTTATACGCTGTTCGATAAAACTATAACAATGAGTATCAGTATTGGCGTTGCGATCTATCCTGTACATGGTAAAGATGCTGAGACCCTGTTACATAATGCGGATGAGGCTATGTATACTGCCAAGGCAGAAGGTGGAGGTATGCGTATAGTTGAGACAAAAGATAATTTGGTACAAAGCTATCATTGATATGACAGTATTGACATTAAGAAAATAATGTAAGTTGATCAAGGAAATATAGTTATGCAAATTAAATTTAAGCGAAATATGAACAAGTATGACAGAGGGTTGCGTGCCATAGTAGGTTCAGCACTTTTGATTCTTGGCCCAGTGACAGAGTATATAACCATAGATGATTTATCTGGCATCATCATGGGAGTGCTAGGTTCAACTGCCCTTATATCTGCGTTTTTTTCATATTGTATCCTTTATGAGGTGACAGGTTTTGACACGACAAGATCCTCAGACGAGTCATCAAAATAATGAATGGGCTCAATGGGAAATAATTGGGAAATTAGCGAGGAATGGGGTCAGAGGAAAAACTCAATCAATAACTCACAGGTAAAGATGTGCTATTTAATACATCGCCTGTGGTGCAGGCGCGGTAAAAGCTGGCTTTAATGTGTCAATAAGAGAATCAACAACTAAAACAGTAATATATTGAGAGTTTTTACTCAGCCCCCATTTGCTTCCCGCTGATCAAACCCTGGGTTATCCAGCCCTTGAGCAGACCAGCGGCGTGGAGTGGGACCTGGTCTTCGCGCATCTGGGTGGCGAGTACTTCACAAACCTCATTAAAACATGCACCCCCGCGTAATTTATCCAGCGCCAGTTGTTCGTCCGTTTGCATGGAGCGAAAGCGGGTAGTGAATTGTTCCCGCCAGATTAACCACGGACTGGCGTCGCCGCGTGAGGCGCTTATTTGCTCCGGCTCGTCAGCGGTTAAGGTCCGCCACATTTCAGGTACATTCCATTCAAGGTCGAGACGCTGTACGGAAGGATGTAAAGTAAATCTAAGCTCTGGCCAGGCTTCTATTGGGACACTCGCCATGGCTTGCTCGGTTAACAAAGTCGCGTCCTCCACATCAAAGGCTTGCCCCAGGCACCATTCAAACAAGGCGAGCTCATGGAGCCAGTGCATGTCTTGCCAATCCCGGTTCTGCTCAATCAAGTCAGAGATAAATTTGGGGAGATGACGGCCAAACTCACGCAGGCTGTAGTAACAGGAAGGGTGGGCCCGGATGTAGTCAGCGGCGAGTTGATCAAACTGGGCATCGCCGATAGCCATCAGTGTGGCGGGATAATCATTTGCCAGGACTTCTGTTAAACGCGCCGCATAGGCGTGTGTGTAAATGGATAACTGGGTTTCAGGGGCCGCGCGACCACTGGCACTGACCCATGTGGTAGCTGCCGGCTTGTCGGGCTGCAATACACAATCCTGAAAAGTATGCTGTAGTTTAGCGAGGTGGTTCATGGGCATTAGTCGTTAAGCAACCTGATCTTTAAAGTAGTTTTCCGCAATGCGACGCACCTGCTCCAGTTCATCAAGCAACTCAGAGAGGGGCGGGATTTGGTCATCACGTTCTATCATGGTGGAGACCCGACCAAAGCGTTGCACGGCGGCGGCATATAATTCAAATACCGGGTCAGCGATGGGGTGGTCATGGGTATCAATAATTAAATTATTCTCATGGGTATGACCGGCCAGATGAAACTGATAGACACGCTCACCCGGGATGGCGTGTAAATAACTGTAGGGATCAAATTTATGATTAAATGCACTAACGTATATATTGTTGATATCAAGTAAGATCAGACAGTCGGCGCGTTCGGCGACTTCGCTTAAAAATTCCCATTCACTCATCTGTGAATCGCTGTAGCTGACATAGCTGGAGACATTTTCCAACAGCATCTGCCGACCAATATAATCCTGTACCTGGCTGACACGCTCAGCCACATGTTGAATTGCTTCTTCAGTATAGGGCAGCGGCATTAAGTCATGCAGGTTAATACCATTAACACCCGTCCAGCACAGATGATCAGAATACCAGGCGGGTTCCACGCGCTTGATAAGTGCCTTGAGCTGATCCAGATACTCGTAGTTTAACGGCTCAGTACTACCGATCGACATGGACACCCCGTGCATCACCATAGGATATTGCTCGCGAATGCGGGTCAAATAATCAAGCGGCTTACCCCCGTCAACCATGTAATTTTCAGAGATAATTTCAAACCAGTCGACCTTGGGCTGTTCTGCCAGCACTGTTTCATAATGCTCTTTGCGTAAACCCAGCCCGTAACCTAGATAGGGTCGGTTATAGTCAGGTTCGTTTGCAGCCATGCGTTATTCCTTGCTGTTGTAGCCTGGTTAATGATGAAAAAGGCTGACGCCTTACGGAGAGCCAAGACGTCAGCCAATCCATTGGCAACTAGCTATTGTCTTTAGGTTTATTTACTGAGCCACCAATTTCTTCACAGGCATGTTTTGACATCGTAACAAAGCCCTGTCCTTTGCACGAGGCATGACCTTTACAGGCGTTTTTGGCGGTTTTGCAGTCGTTATGACCTTTACACTTGTTCACACCAAAACAGTGAACTTTAGCTTCACTGCCTGTTTCTGCAGCGGATACGGGTGCGGCACTGAATAATGCGGCTGCAGCTGATGCCATTGCGAGCGTGGCAAACTTTCGTCTTGTTGTCATAGTATTCCTCCTGATAATTAAGCTATTAACGCATGCTAAACTGCCATGCGCCATTGACCTCGGAAATTGTGATTACCGACGTTATTCATATATATAGTGGAGAAATATCACAGAACTATCACAGAATTATCAAAAGCATAGAAAATGAAAATGACTCTCGTGCGTAACATTCATTTACAATTCGCTTGGAAATGCTGTTTTCTAGTTAATGATTCAACAGGAATGAAATATGTGAGTAAGATCACATCAGAGAAATTAGCTGCACTGCTGTAAATAATTTTTATTTAATCAAAAGCTTATATTTATGCTTTTTATTAATGCCTAACAACATATCCATTTGTAAGCATTTTCCTACGACAGAATAAGAATTAACCTACTAAAGTTAATGGTGTCATTTGTCGTTATTTATTTTGTGAATGACACAGTCAGTGTGAAAGAATTTCTAAAGATCACATGATTTCCCAGCTTGATAAATATTATTAAAAACATGAAGGAGTTGTCTATGTCAACAGAAAAACATCGCATTATGGTCGTAGACGATGAATCGGTAAATCTGAGTATTATGGAAAAATATTTACTAGATGAAGGCTATGAAATTCTATTAGTCAATTCTGGCGAAGAGTGCCTTGAAAAACTTGATAGTTTTAGACCCGAAGTGATTTTATTGGATATTATTATGCCGGGTATTGATGGGTATGAGGTTGCTTCAAGAATTGTAAATCATGAAGAACATAAAAATATTCATATTATTTTTGTATCAGCCAAAGACACATTGGAAGATCGCATAAAAGGTTATGCATATGGTGCTTCTGATTATTTCGTAAAACCATTTCAGAAAAATGAATTGCTAATCAAAATTGACAAGTTTATTAATTTCGTTGAATCCGTTAATTCTATCGATGAAAATGCAAAAAATGCGACCGAAATTGCTATGAAGGCCATGACCAACGCCAGTGAAATTGGCCTAATCTTACGTTTTCTACAGGAAAGTTTCCTTATTGATTCTCTCCAGGATCTGGCTTTGCGGTTGCTGGAGACAACAACAAATCTTGGTTTGGAGTGCACTGTCCAGTTACGTCGTGATAATGAGGTATTGACGATTACAGAACAAGGCGTGTTTTCGCCATTAGAAGAAACCATATTAACCAAGGCAAAAGATAAAGGCAGAATTTATGATATCAAGGATAAAACACTAGTTAATTACGAGACGGTTTCGTTGTTTATTAAGAATATGCCAGTGGATAACGAGGTGCGATATGGTGAAATTAAGGATTTTATTTGCTATCTTCTGGATGGTGTCGAGGCCAGGGTAAATAATCTGAATAATGAAGTGAAACTGGCAGAACAAAAAGAAAATTTACGGGATATTATTCATTGGGCCTCGGTATCATTTGAACAGTTAAATGCGAATATGCATCAATTACGCCTGGCAGGTGCGGCAGTCGTTGAAGATATGATGGACAGGATGGATGATCTGGTACCGCGTTTGGGGCTGGAAGAGGGTCAGGAAATCGCTTTATTGGATATTACAGAGAGGGGTGTGCAACAAACGACGGAACTCTTTTCATCACACCTTAAAGTTGATTCAAAGTTCGTTGCTTTAATCAGTCAGCTGCAAAATGTCTATGAGAATAAAGATATTGAATCAACTTCTAGTCCGCAGCCAGAATTAAAACAACAGGCCAGTTAGTGCTCGATAAATCAAATGCGGAATATTGGGGTTCGGGTAAAAACTATTCTATTTTAAGTAATACCTTGTGCAGTAATCGATCGACTGGGGAAAAATCATCGGTCAGTAACGGGAGCTTATTAATCGGCGTACCGTTATCCAGAATCTGAGATGTGATGTTGTACCACTTGCGTGTGACAGAGAGTTCCGGTTTGATCATGGGCAGGGGTTGGAATATGTCACCAGCAATAATGACGTAGGTATGGCGCGTGGCCTGGTCTGGTATTTTTTCCAGGTAGATATGCACTTCCCGGAATTCACTCTTCAGGGTACGATAGACACTTTTCAACAACCTGGGATCCGGATAGCCATCCACAAGGTTCATCATATAGATGCCGTTTGATTTAAGTCGGCCCTTTACCAATGCCAGGTATTCGCGAGTGATAAGGTGATATGGCACAGTGATATCGTGAAAGACATCGCCAATGATGACGTCATAATAATTTGAAGGTTGCTGTGTCAGGGTCAGGCGTGCATCCTG
>JASFLV010000244.1:0-5134 GCA_050117915.1 Thioalkalispiraceae bacterium
ATGGCCTTTGTGATTGCCTTTGGTTTTGTCAAAGGTGCGCTCAACTTTGTTGCTGGGCGCCTATCTGAGCGAATAGGGCGCAAGCATGTTTTGATGCTTGGCTGGCTGATTGCTATTCCCATCCCGGCAATGATTTATTATGCGCCAAGTTGGGACTGGATAGTCTTTGCCACGGTACTACTTGGGATAAACCAGGGACTCACCTGGTCGATGACGCAAACCTCGAAGCTTGATATTACGCATCCAGAACAACGTGGCTTCACCGTTGGATTAAATGAGTTTTCCGGCTATTTCGGTGTAGCGCTTGCCGGTATCGTAACAGCTTATTTAACTGAATGGCTGGGTGCGCGAGAGGGCTTAATGTGGTTTGGTATGGTAACGGTTATTATCGCCATTGTGACTACCCAGCTTTGGGTAAAAGATACCTTGCCATGGGCGCATGCTGAGGCAAAGCATCATGCCAGTGGCAAGGCAACCGGGCCAAAACCACGCTTTCCAAAAAATATTTCGGACTCACCGAGTACCTGGGAAGTATTTACGCTTATATCATGGCGTGACAAACGTATGTTTGCCTTATCTCAGGCAGGATTAGTCGAGAAGTTTGTCGATGCACTGATCTGGGTGTTTTATCCAGTATATTTATATGAACAAGGATTGAGTCTGGCCGATATTGGTTGGGTGGTTGGTATCTATGGATTTGTCTGGGGCGGTTCTCAGTTTATTACCGGCAAACTATCTGATCACATCGGTCGACTCTGGCCAATTATCCTTGGTATGTGGATCTGTGGGGCAGGGGTCGGTTTGACCCTGTTCGGTAATAGCTTCCTATTCTGGTCTGTTTCAGCCGCGGTAACCGGTTTTGGTATGGCCTTGTTATACCCCAACATCAGTGCTGCCGTGGGTGATATCGCGCATCCGTCATGGCGTGGCTCAGCGATCGGAATCTATCGTTTCTGGCGTGATCTTGGCTATGGTATCGGCGCCTTATTATTAGGCCTGGCTTCGAATATGAGTGGCTTGATTAGTACAGGCTTCTGGGTTGTCACGATTTCTATGTTCATCTCCGGACTGCTGGTACTCATCTTTGCTGAAGAAACCCACCCGCGAATCAATCCTGCTAAGGAGTGAAGCGATGAAACTGGGTATGATTATCTATTCGAACGACCCTGAAACCGTCTGGAATGCCTTTCGTCTAGGGGGCTTTGCTACCAAGCAATCCGATGAGATCAAAGTCTTTTTACTGGCTAAGGGGGTTGAATGCGAAACGCTTGATACGGATAAATTTAATGTAACCGGTGAGATGAAAACATTTGTTCAAGCGGGTGGTGAAATTCTGGCGTGCGGAACCTGCCTCAAGTTGCGCCATGCAAAAGGCTCTGAGATTTGTCCTGTCTCCACGATGGAAGATTTATACCTATTAGTAAATAACTCAAACAAGCTAGTGAGTTTTTAGTTTGAGATTGGATTAGGGTACGAGCAGGTCATTGAAAACGTGTACAATGCTAAACATAATATATTCTCAAATGGAGCTAGAGTAGTATGTTTGCGGTCATTTTTCGTGCCAGAATAAATAGACTCGATCAGGACTATCATGATACCGCACGAAAACTTCGCGATCTGGCAATCAAGCAGTATGGATGTCTGGATTTTTTCTCTGTATTTGAAGATGATCGGGAAATTGCTATTTCCTACTGGCCAAACGAGGAAGCGATCAAACAATGGAAAAATGATCCCATCCATCGCCAGGCTCAGGCTGAGGGCAGGGGGAAATGGTATTTATCTTACAAAGTTGAGATTTGTGAAATAGTACACGACTATGATTTTATGGTATAAATCTCTACAATATTAAATTTAAACTCACATAGACGATGTACACTGCTCAAAAAAAGCTGCTCCTGACTGCTTTATTGATACTTGCGACTATTCTGTTATTCGCCGGCTTTATCCTGCCGATGATGACCATCACCAAGCTGGTCTTCTTTAGTGATTCATTTTCATTGCTGCTGGGTATTTATGAGCTGTTTGAAAATGGAAATTATTTTCTGTTTATTGTGATTGCACTCTTTAGCGTTATTTTGCCTCTGTTGAAAATAGCCATACTGTTTAGAGTTATAACTTTTAAAGATGTTGAATCACGCCAGCTTAACCGGCTTGTCAGCCTGATGCATGAATATGGTCGTTGGGCGATGCTGGATGTGATGGTCGTCGCTATCTTGATAGTTACGGTTAAGTTAGGCGCCATAGCCAGTATTGAAGTCCATTCTGGAGTTTATATATTTGGTCTGGCGGTGTTACTCATCATGTTTCTCACCAGACAGGCAGTAAGAATGACTCAGATGGACGCAGCCTAGCTCAATTCATTTATGCGCATAATATATATTATGTTAAATAATAACTACAGGTTAATTATTACTTATAATCAATGAGTTAAGTCACATTCTTCAAGCTCGTTCAACACGTATTTTTTGTATACCACGATCCGTGGCTTCTGAAACAATAAACGAATAACCTTCCTCAGTTACAACTTCTCCCTGCTGAGGAATATGACGTAGATGGGCGATAATCATTCCACCAATGGTATGTGCCTCTTTAGAAGGTAACGTAATACCAAGTCGTGTATTTACTTCTATAATCGGGACACGGCCATCCATTTCATAGATATTACCTTCCTCTATCTCAGTTATATTATATTTGTGACGAACCAGATGGCCTTCAAAGGTATAACCTACGTTGATAACTTCACCAACGACTTCCCCTAGAATATCTTCGAGTGTAATCATTCCGATTGCTGCCCCAAACTCATCTACGATAATCGCCATATGATCGGCACGTTGTTGTAGTACTGGAAGTAGCTCGTCTAACAATTGATGAGGTGTTACAAAATAACAATCCTGTGTAAGTTCTGCCAGGGTACGCTGGGTTAAATTCGGATCCATTAATTGCCACATTGTAAAGCCTATAACACCGATGATATTCGCCTGTTTCCCCTGATATACGGGGATGCGAAAATGACCTTGTTTTCGCGCCAATTGAATTGCCGCCTGACTGGTGTTATTTGATTTGATCATTGTCATTTCTGCGATGGGTATCATTACCTGGCCGACAGTCGTATCTGCATAACGCATTACTCGCATAATACGATCTCGATCAAAGACATCGATATCAGTCCCCTGCTCTGCCATTTCAACTACAGTCGCAATTTGTTCACGGGTTGTAAAAAGTTCGCGATGCATTATTTCTACTCCAGCTAAGCTTGCTACTTTACGGGCCACCCATGAAAAGATAAACACAACAGGGTAAAACAGCCAGGAGAAAAATTGTAACGGGTAAATGACAATGGGCCCAAGGGTATCAGCTTTTTGCTGATAAATACTTTTTGGTACAACCTCGCCAAGAATTAGAAATAATGGTGTATACACGAGAATGGCAATCAAATCGCCATTCTCGCCAAAAAAACGGATCATTAAAATTGTGCCAAGGGTTGTGAGTATCACCAATGATAGGTTGGTTCCCACGAGTGTAGTACCCAATAAAACCTCAGGTTTATGGAAAAGTTTAATGATTCGTTGGGCGCCACGCTGTCCCTTACTGGCAAGATATTGTAGTTTCATACGGTCTGCATGAACTAGTGCAATCTCAGAACCAGAGAAGAATCCCTGCATAAGGAGGAGAATAATCATGGCAAGAATAATAAAGATAAGATCCATGGCTGTTACCCCGCTTGCTCATTCTTGCTGGTTGTCGAATCAACATCTTCTGGCAGGTTACCTTTCGAGGCTCTTAGTCTCGAAATTCGATGTCCTTTCATTTCTAATACCGTTAATACCACCCCTTCGATCATTATTTCATCACCTTCCTGCGGTAGCTGGTCAAGTGTGCGCAAGACAACGCCACCAATTGTAGTCATTCGTGGATCATTGATACTAAAGTTGGTCAGATCATTAAAATGCGTTAATTTCATATCACCAGGCACTTCAAACACGTTCTCAGCAACTTCTAAGTATTCGTCATGCGGAGTTGTTTCCGGGGTAATCTTGCCAAATACAAAATTCAAAACGCTTTTCATGGTAACGATCCCGTCAATACCGCCGAATTCGTTTAATATTGCAGCTGCCTGGATTTTATGGTCGAGGAAAAAATCAAACATTTCATCGACTTTTTTGGTTGGCGGAACGATAACGAGTGGACGTAAAATCTCTTGGAGACTAACAGTTGATAGATCTGTGTCATCCAGAACCAACTTAAGAACATCTTCCGCATGGATAAATCCAATTAAATTATCACGAGTCTCCTGATAAACCGGTATACGCATATAATGTAACGTCTTTACACGTTGTACAATCTCATCGACTGACATACTTGCATCAATAAAGGCGGTTTTAGTACGTGGAATCATGATCTCGATAACTTCCGTTGTTCCTGCATCGAGTAAATGGTGAATCAGGGATCGTTCATTTGCCGTGAGTTGACCACCTTTAGTGACCTCGTCTACCAGGGTGCGAAATTCATCGATACGAAGAATGTTGTCGGCCTCGATTTCCTGCCCAACAATACGAGTTGTTATCTTGTCCGCAAGCAGACGAATAGCCCACCGAAATGGAGTGATGACTTTTACCCAGATATTAAGCGGGACAGCAATAATCCGTGTACTAATCTTCACCGGATCAGAGACTGCAATTGTTTTTGGTGTAACTTCGCCAAACAGCAGTAATAGCGGTACCATGACGAGCACGCTCAACATACCTCCGGTTTCCGGGCCATACAGGGTAACTAAAATCCCCGTCATATTGGCAGTTGCAGCAATATTAATGATCTCATTTCCGCAAAGTATTGAGATAATTAATTGACGAGGGCGCTCTAGTAATGACTGTAGAATATCAAAGCGTGGATGCTTTTCACGTCTAAGCTGTTGCAAATCTAAACGGCTAAGCGAAAACAGCGCGGTCTCCGAACTGGAAAAAAATGCTGACGCAGTGAGGAGTATAATTTGAAGTGCAATGCGAACCAGCATATCAAGCTGCAGAAGCCTGTCTGGATCAACCGCAAATGATGTAATTGGTTCGGTTATGCTTCCATCCATTGGTTTTGGCGCACCTGATAGTATAATTCTAGTTTAGTCTAATTAGCTAAGCAG
>JASFLV010000245.1:0-5127 GCA_050117915.1 Thioalkalispiraceae bacterium
CGCTGGTGCCGGGCCTGGTTGATAAACTTAACAAGGGTATCCGCGTTCTGGATGTTGGTTGTGGTCGCGGTCGTGCCCTGAACCTGATGGCAGGGCTATATCCCAATAGTGAGTTTGTTGGAATCGATCTCTCCGATGAGGCAATTGACTATGCCAATCAGGAAGCCAGGCGAGAGGGCAATAATAATGTCCGCTTTATCATGCAGGATGTGTCAGATTTTGATCAAAGTGCAGATGACAAGGGGTTTGACTTTATTACCACATTCGATGCGATACATGACCAGGCCAGGCCACTGAATGTCCTGAAAGGGATTTATCGGACACTTAAGGATGATGGTGTTTATTTGATGCAGGATATTCATGCTTCTTCACAGGTACACAAGAATCTGGACCATCCGATTGCAGCGTTATTATATTCACTTTCTACTACTCATTGTATGACCGTATCGCTTGCCCAGGGTGGAGAGGGACTGGGAACCATGTGGGGCCGTGAAAAGGCCACTGAGCTGTTAGCAGCGGCCGGTTTTAAACAGATCCGAATTGAGCAGCTCGAGCACGACTTTCAAAATGATTACTATGTGATTAGTAAATAGTCGTAAGTGAAAGCCGGATCGGTTTTAGCCTCAACCGATCCGGTATATTGCCCAGAAAAGCAGAATGATCAAAAGTTGATGTAAAAGAGAGTGTATACTTAATCTAATAAACTATGGTTGTGTAACTTCTTTTCTGAAACGAGTAGCTTTATGGCGCATGACAATCAATTGGCACACGAACCTCTTGCAGAAGGCGTGGTCTTTCATGTCCATGGTGTCACCAAGGTCTATCAGATGGGGGAAGTCCAGGTCCATGCACTACGTGGGGTCGACCTGGATCTTTATCAGGGCGAATTCACGGTATTACTCGGGGCTTCCGGTAGTGGCAAATCCACCTTGTTAAATATTCTCGGTGGGCTGGATACCCCGACTGCGGGACATGTGTTTTATGGTCAACGTGACCTGACCCGCGCCAACGAGAGTGAGCTTACCGAGTACCGCCGCTACCATGTCGGCTTTGTCTTCCAGTTTTATAACCTGATACCCAGCCTCACCGCACGTGAGAATGTGGCCGTCGTCACCGAGATTGCCAAGGATCCCATGCCACCGGAAGAGGCGTTACAGATCGTTGGCTTGGGTGAGCGCCTGGATCACTTTCCGGCCCAGCTATCCGGTGGTGAACAGCAACGCGTGGCCATCGCCCGTGCCATTGCCAAGAATCCCGATGTGTTGCTATGCGATGAACCGACCGGGGCACTTGACTCGAAAACCGGCATCGTCGTACTGGAAGCCCTGCAACGTGTTAACCAGGAACTGGGAACCTCCACTGCAGTGATTACCCATAATGCCGGGATTGCACAAATGGCAGATCGGGTGATCCATTTGACCGATGGCCGGATCAGTGAAGTCCAGGTTAATGAAACCAAACTCGCACCACGCGAGTTGAGCTGGTGATATGCTCAAGGCGATAGATATTAAACTCTGGCGGGAACTTTGGAACCTGCGTACCCAGGTATTGGCAATTGCCATTGTTATCGTGGGTGGGGTCAGTATCTTTATTATGTCCTTGAGTACACTTGATTCACTTTTTGTAACCCGCTCTACCTATTATAATGATCATCATTTTGCCGATATCTTTGCCTCACTCAAGCGTGCGCCGTTATCGGTTTCAAAACGTATTGAGACTATTCCCGGTGTCGATAAAGTTGAAAACCGGGTAGTAGCTTATGTGAGTATCGATGTTCCTGGTTTCGAGGATCCAGTCAGTGGCCATTTGTTGTCTTTACCGGACAATAGTCGCGGTCTGCTAAACCAGATCTATCTACGAGAAGGCAGGTTGTTTGAGCCGGGTCGTGACAATGAGGTCCTGCTCAGCGTCAAATTTGCCAATACCCATCAATTAAAAGCGGGCGATAAGATTCGAGCCACGATTAACGGACGCCGTAAAACCCTGACTATTGTCGGCCTGGTTATGTCGCCGGAATATATTTACCAGATTGCCCCGGGGGCATTGTTTCCCGATTATGCGCGCTATGGTGTGTTATGGATGGCACGCAAACCACTGGCAACTGCTTATGATATGGATGGTGCTTTTAATAATGTCGCATTGACCCTTACCCGGGGGACGAATGAGCAGGACGTGATCGATCGGCTGGACGAGATACTTAAACCATATGGTAGTACCGGTGCTATTGCCCAGGCAGATCAACGCTCACATCGTTTTTTGTCGGAGGAGCTTAAACAGCAACAAACCATTGCGACCGTATTTCCTGTGATCTTTTTCGGTGTGGCGGCGTTTTTGCTGAATGTAGTGATCAGTCGTTTAATCAGTTTACAACGTGAGCAGATTGCCGGGCTCAAGGCATTTGGTTATAGCAACTTCGCGGTAGGACTACACTATACCAAGCTGGTGTTACTGATAGTTGGGTTTGGAATCGTGCTGGGGATTGCTGCAGGGATCTGGATGGGGCAGGGGTTAAGCAACATCTATACGGAGTTTTTCAGTCTACCGATGATGATTTATGTACTTAAACCTCAGGTTATCATTGCCGCAGTACTAATTAGTGTGTTGATTGCCATCGCGGGCACCTTGTATGCCGTACGTAATGCGGCCAGGTTACCACCGGCACAGGCAATGCGGCCGGAACCTCCTGCCATTTATCATGCCACCGTGGTTGAACGGCTTGGTTTACAACGCTGGTTTTCCCAGCCAACTCGAATGATTCTACGTCATATCGAGCGACGACCACTGAAATCATTGTTGACTACCTTAGGGATCGCCATGGCGTGCGGAGTCATGGTGGTCAGTGGTTTTCAGGAGGGGGCCATCGATCACATGGTTGATGTGCAGTTTGGCATGAGTCAGCGTGAAGATATTATTGTCAATTATACTGAACCAACTTCCAGCCGTTCTCTTTATTCTCTGCGCAGTTTGCAAGGTGTGGAACATGTTGAGGGGATTCGCGAAGTGCCAGCCCGGTTGCGCTATGAGCATCGCACCTATCGTACTTCTGTCCAGGGTATTCAGGTCGATGGCCAGTTGCTGCGTTTGCTTGATGCTGACCTTAAAGTGATTAAACTGCCTCAGGAAGGCGCGGTACTAACCGATTATCTGGCAGAGTTGCTACACATCAAACCCGGCGACATGCTGACGATTGAAGTATTAGAAGGTAACCGCCCGGTGGTACAGGTACCGGTGGTGGCAACGGCCAAGCAGGACCTGGGGGTGAACGTTTACTTACGCCAGGCCAGTCTCAATCGCTTATTAAAAGAGGGCGATGCCATTTCCGGGGCATTATTGAAAGTAGATTCGGCCTATCAACGAGACGTCTATCGAGAACTAAAGGAGATGCCACGAATTGCCGGGGTGGTGGAACAGGAATCTGCGGTAGACGCCTTTTATGAAAACGTTGCACAAACCGTATTGTTCTATACCTTCATTACCACCTTGCTCGGCGGTAGCATCGCTTTCGGTGTTGTGTATAACAGTATGCGCATCGCTCTATCGGAACGCGGGCGGGAACTGGCCAGTTTGCGAGTATTGGGTTTTAAACAAAATGAAATTGCTTATATCCTGCTAGGCGAAATGGGTCTGTTGATTCTAGTGGCAATTCCGGTAGGACTGCTGATTGGTTATGGCTTGTGTGCCTATCTGGCGTTTGCCTTTGATACCGATCTGTATCGTGTGCCATTGGTGCTGGGGATACAAGTTTATGCGTTTGCTGCATTAGTCGTGATCATCTCGGCTTTACTTTCTGCTGGTTTAATCTGGCGTAATCTGGCTCATCTCGATATGGTAGCCGTACTCAAGACCAAGGAGTAACACATGCTTAGCCTCTTGCGAAAACACCCGGTTATTGCGCTCATTGTTGCTGTGATTGTTGGCTTGTTGATCTGGGGGTTCTGGCCGCAACCGGTTTGGGTCGAAGCTGTTGCTGCGAAACGTGCCCCGATGATAGTCAGTATCGAGGAAGAGGGTCGGACCCGGGTGATCGATCGCTATATCGTCTCAGCACCGGTGGATGGTGTCGCCTGCCGGGTACAACTGGATGTTGGCGATGCGGTGGAACAGGGACAAAGCTTGCTGCATATTCGTCCTTTGGAATCTCAGGTACTGGATCCACGTAGCCGAGCCCAAGCAGAGGCGCGAGTATCCGCTGCCAAATCGGCCCTGCAGTCTGCTCAGGAACAGGCGCGTGCCGCTGCTGCGGCAGAACAACTGGCAAGCAATGAACTCAGGCGATTACAACCACTTATGGAAAAGGGTGTGATCTCGAGGGATGAGTTCGACAAGGCACAAACGGCAGCCAATACCACCGCGGCCGCCAAGCGTTCAGCCGATTTCAATGTCGATGTGGCACGCTATGAATTAAAAGCCGCACAGAGTGTGCTTGAGTATACCCGAACAGATATGACCGACACGCTGCAACAGGTCGCAGTGCGTTCACCCATTACTGGCCGTATTTTAAAAGTCACTCACGAATGTGAAGGTCCGGTACGCACCGGGGATCCGCTTTTTGAGGTTGGCGATCCGTCTGCTTTAGAAGTTGAAGTCGATGTGCTTTCTGCCGATGCGGTGAAAATTAAACCGGGTATGCAAGTACTGTTCGAGCGTTGGGGAGGGGAGCAGCCCCTGCAGGGTATTGTGCGTACCGTTGAACCCGTTGCGTTTACCAAGGTCTCGGCGCTGGGGGTAGAAGAACAGCGGGTACTGATTATTTGTGACTTCACTTCAGCGCAGCAACAGTGGCAACGGCTGGGAGACGGTTACCGGGTGGATGCGCAGTTTGTTCTTTGGCAATCAGACAATGTTTTGCAGGTACCTGCCAGCAGCTTGTTTCGCTATCAGGATGGCTGGGCAATCTTTGTCATCGAGAACGGCACTGCACAGCGACGAGTGATAAAGGTTGGACAACGCAATGGGCTGACTGCTCAGATACTCGAAGGCGTGAAGGAAGGAGAAAGCGTAATCAACCATCCCAGCGATGAAGTAGACAACAACGTCAAGGTAAAGTTACGTTGACAACTTTGTTACATGCTGCACCCCGCTTGTAGAATCGACACATAGGTTAATCATCCACTATTTCTAATCTTA
>JASFLV010000246.1:0-5091 GCA_050117915.1 Thioalkalispiraceae bacterium
CTTGCCTGGGGATTACTGTTTGGTACTGTGATCACCCTGATTCTGGTACCTTGCCTGTATAGCTTTATCCAGGACATGCGTCAGCGTTTTCATGCAGAAATTCGTTAAAATCATGACTCACTGTAAAAACACAAATATTGTTTTGGCATTATTCCTCGTCGCTGGCTTATGTTTAATACCCAGTATCTCATCAGCCGAAACAAAAACTGGCTTACCCAAACTTAGCCTGAAAGAATTTATCCAGCGAGCCACTGCGAATGATGTAACCTTTGAGACCATCCTGATTGATCAATTGCCTCTCGCTTACCGGCGTGATCTATTGTTACCTGATAGCGATGTAATCATGGACGTCAAATATCAATATAACTTTTATCTCGATCAGGACCGTAGCAACCCGGAGACAAGCATATCACTGAGTAAACTCTTTCCTTACAATGGTACCCGAGTTTCACTTTCTTACAGCAAGTCATCATCTGCAGTTACTGCAACCGACGATTCGAGCCTGCAGTTTCTGATATCTCAACCGATAGCCCAGAACGCTTTTGGTAAAGGTACTCGTCTCCAGGACAAAATCATTGGTATTGAAGACGACATTAGCCGTTATCAAATTGTTGAGGCCTATGAAGACTATCTCGCCAGTCTTAGCGCCGCCTATTACAACTGGTATTCAGCCTATGAAAATCTCAAGGTCGGACAGGCCTCGTATAAGTCAAATCAAAAACTACTGGCGAATATCCTGGAAAGACAACGACAGAATATTGCCCTGCCGATTGACGTTAATAAAATGGAGCTCCTGTTAATAGGTAAAAGAGAAAATGTCATCATTTTACAAGAAATATACGATAGCTTCTCTAATTTGATCTTCCAGGCTATTCGCCATAGTAGCGCAACCCCTTATGTCCCGGTCAAACCTGCAAGACCTGCACAACAAATCCAGTTTGATACAGATTACCAGGCCTTCACGCAACACAGCCGCACCTACCGGGCATTGCGCTTACTCGAAGAACAGGGCACCCTGGAAGTCAAAAAGGCTGCTGATGACCTGCTCCCCTCCACTAACCTACTGTTAGGTTATCAACTGGACGGTGAAGATTGGGGAATCCGTAACCAGGAAGACAGTTTTTTTGCCGGCTTTTCGCTTAACTGGCCCATCGGCAAGACGAGCGATAAAGCACGACACCAACTGGCCAGGATTGAGCGTAAAAAGACCGTGCTTTCCAATCAGGACAAATATGCAGACCTGCATACCAACCTGAAAAATCTTTATTTACAAATCCGGCGTGAACAAAAGTTGATCGCTGTTGCGGAGAAAAAAATCAGGTTGGCCGAAGCGATTCTGAAGGACGAGGCTGAAAACTATTCGTTTGGTCGAGTAACACTTAATGACTATATTGACGCGGTCAATCTTGTTGACGATAACCGCTTCAGCTATACGGATCGTATTGTACAACTCAATAAATTGCTGGTCGAGTGGCTGCGCCTGACAGACCAACTAGTAGGCGAAGAAATTCTCGATAACCCTCCTGTGCACTAAGACCTTTCAAACCTCAAACAAAATCAACGACTGCCTGCCAGTGGCTATGCTGATTCTGGCTATGCACCTGAAGATGGCATGAATGCTACTTTGGACATCATCCTCTCAATGATCAATACTATTGCCCATGTACGAACAGGTCTCACATTCACTGCTCAATGATATCCTGATTAAACTTAATCCGGAAATCAAACAACAACAAATCCGGCACTTTTATACGCGCCTGGGTGCAAATTTCTATGCCATTTACTCACTGTTTCATTACCTGTATGGCCACCGGGAAGACTTTGAGGAACAGGCCCTCAACCTGGTGGAGACACTGGCACGCCAGTACATCGCGCGGGATGACTTCCTCAAGCGCAAAGATCTTGAGCGAGAAAAAGACCATACCTGGTTTCTCAGTCAGCAATGGGTCGGAATGGCACTTTATACCGATGGTTTTGCGGACGACCTGAAGGGGCTGGAGTCAAAACTGCATTACTTCCAGGAACTGGGCGTAAATATGATCCACATCATGCCCATTCTGCAGTGCCCGGAGGGTAGAAGTGATGGCGGTTACGCAGTGAGCGATTTTCGCAAAGTCGATCACCGAATCGGGTCTAACCAGGATTTGCAATCCCTCGTCTACGACTTACAAAAGCGGGAAATACTCTTGACCCTGGATGTCGTACTCAATCACACCTCTAATGAACATGAATGGGCACAAAAGGCCCGCGCCGGTGATAAAAAGTATCAGGACTATTTTTATACCTTCCCGACCCGCGAAATCCCGGACATGTTTGAGGCCAATATGCCAGAGATTTTTCCCGAGACATCACCGGGTAATTTCACCTGGGACGAGGAAATGCAACGCTGGGTGATGACCGTCTTTAATGATTTCCAGTGGGACCTGAACTATAGCAATCCGGCCCTGTTTATCGAGATGCTTGATATCATCTTATTCTGGGCCAACCAGGGGGCGGATATTATTCGGCTCGATGCCGTCGCTTTTCTCTGGAAAAAAATCGGTAGTACCTGTCAAAACGAACGCGAAGCCCATCTGATCCTGCAACTACTCAAAGACTGTTGCCAGGTGACGGCACCCGGTGTCCTGTTCATTGCTGAGGCGATTGTCGCCCCCAGCGAAATCACCAAATACTTTGGCGAGGATGCAATCAATGCCAAAGAGTGCGAGATTGCCTATAACGCCACCTACATGGCGCTGTTATGGGACGCCGCGGCCACCAAGAATGCTCGCCTGCTCAACCAGGGCCTGAAAAGCCTGCCCGCCAAGCTGGAACGGGCTACCTGGTTGAACTATTTACGCTGTCATGATGATATCGGCCTGGGTATGGATGATGCGGATATCCGAGCAGTTGGTTATGAACCAGCCGAACACCGTAAATTCCTGATCGATTACTATACGGGGCATTTTTCAGATTCCGATGCCAAAGGACTCATCTTTGGGCATAACCTGAAAACCGGCGATGCCCGCATCTCGGGTACACTTGCATCACTGGCTGGCCTGGAAACAGCACTTGAGGCCGGCGATGAAACCCGAATCGACAATGCTGTCAAACATATTCTATTGTTGCACAGCATGATTATGTCGTTTGGTGGCATACCGTTACTTTATTATGGTGATGAACTGGGTACTACCAATGATATGTCTTTTCTGAAAGATAAAAATAAATCGGGTGACACACGTTGGGCACATCGCACAACGCTTAACTGGGAACGCGCCGAACACCGTCATCAACCAGGCACCATCGAACACCGTATATTCACTGCACTGAAAAAAATGATCGCTGTGCGTAAGGAGATCAGTGCCTTTGCTGACTTTAATAACCGTGAATTGATCCAGATTGATAACTCACACCTGTTTGTTTTTTCCCGCTATGATCCTACCCACGCAAGTACTGGTGTGTTAGTGGTGGGGAATTTTGACGCAAAACCGCAATATATCGAGTTGGGTTCTTTATCGAAGGCCTTTAGCCTGGACTACCGACGGGTAAAAGATTTATATTCCGGAGATACACCAGCAATCTTCAAGGACCAGCTAGTCATACCACCGTTTCACTTCTACTGGTTGAGCGAATAAAATACCTTAGTCTGTTAAACTGGGCTTGCATGTTCGATACGTTCCACGTTTATATTTTGCAGCGTTGGATAGACCGGCGGTCCAAACTGATTATAAATCGCAACATCCGCGGCATCACGTCCATAGCCGATTGACACATAGCCGGGCTTCAATACTGGCTGGGTAGGATCAAACGTATACCAGCGCCAACCGACATACGCTTCAAACCAGGCATGCAGATCCATCGGCTCCAGGCCATGCAGATAACCCACAACCATACGTGCCGGGATACTCAATCCACGACACAGCGCGATGGCAATATGCGCCAGGTCTCGACAAACACCAAACCGACAGGTGTTGACCTCAATTGCAGAAACGGGATAACTACTACTACCTGGTTGATAACTGACATGTTCACGGACCCAGTCGACAATTGCCGTTACCTGGTCATAACCTGGCAACCTGTCTGCCGTTATTTCACTTGCCATTTGACCGAAGCGATCCGATTCACAATAACGACTGGGTAACAAATAGCTCAATACACTGTCAGGCAAATTCTGAATTTCTATAAATGGTTCACCCTGGATCTGGTCGATTACATCCGCTGCCATTACCTCGGAAGCTGTGCGTACAGAAAAGGGGCCGGCAGGTGCAATCAGGCGCTGGCAGAGATTGCCATATTGATCGGTAAATTCTACCACCGGCACACTGGGGTCCAGGCGATACTCTTCTCGAGCGATCCACTGCTGTGCACCACTGCGCGGTCTTAACATCAGCATAAACGGCGTGGGAACGGTAATCTCAAATTGTAATTCGCAGCTTGTATGCAACCACATACGCTTCCTCCTTAATATTCTTGACAGCATAACGGAGTCTGAGGGTAAAAGAACAGGGGTCAGTTGATTTTTCTCAATGTAATTTCAACGAATTAAAGTATCATTATAATTGTAGAGAAATGTGGAGGCCCGATTATGCCCTATGCTAAAATTACTGAGTTGCCTGATAGTGTCAAAAACAATTTGCCCAGACATGCACAGGAGATCTATCTTGCCGCATTCAATAATGCCTGGGATGAGTATAAATCGGCGAGCGATCGTCAGGGTGATGACGATCGAGAGACTGTCGCGCATAAAGTAGCCTGGTCAGCAGTCAAAACAAAATACGAAAAGTCCGATGATAGATGGGTGAAGAAGGCATGACTGTAACAGAAAAATATATCTCTATTACTGCACTTTATTTTTATTAGAGAGTGAGCTGTCATTCATCGGTAACTCAAGGCAGAAGGTACTCCCCTTTCCTTCAACACTTTCCACTTCAATCCTGGCCCCGATAAGTGATGCCAGGCGTTGACAAATCGTTAGGCCAACCCCCAGGCCAGTACCGCCAATGCTTTCATGTCCAAGCCTGTTAAAAGGGTCAAACAGGTGTTCAATATCATTATCTGACAAACCCGGACCTGTATCAGCCACACAAACCCTGATCAAACCAGACTGTGATG
>JASFLV010000247.1:0-5066 GCA_050117915.1 Thioalkalispiraceae bacterium
TGTCAACGACCCGTATAAATACCCCGAGCTGGCAAGACTCAGTAACATTGAAAACCCTGACCTGATATACCCTGGCAATCGTGTCCGAATCATTAAACGAACCAAACCCGCAAAACCAGCCGGCCAATAAGCTGATTGTTCGTCTGTGCGAACTTGAACCGCAAGCTCTGCAAGGTTTGCTGCACCCGTATGGACTGATTATCAAAACAGTGGACAATACCCAGGACATACCCGGTAGTTTCTGGGGAGATGAGGAGGCAGGCTTAATCGGCAACACGCTCTATGTCCGTGCGGATACCCCGATCCATTCTGCCCTGCATGAGGCCTGTCACTATATCTGCATGGATTCTACACGACGTCACAATCTGGATACCAATGCTGGCGGTAATTACGACGAGGAAAATGCTGTCTGTTACCTGCAAATCCTGCTTGCCAATTACCTGCCGCCCCTAAATAAAACACGCATGATGGCCGATATGGACGCATGGGGATACAGTTTCCGGCTTGGTTCGACCGCACGCTGGTTTCACGAAGATGCCGAGGATGCTCGTAACTGGCTGATTAAGAAAGGAATCATTGATAAAGCCGGAACCCCGACATGGAAATTGCGCCTCGACTAGGAGCGGCAGCAAGCAACCGATGTAAGGAGTAGACAATGTCTTTTGACAATATCCACAATTACTATGAGACCGTGGTCGTCACCCGCCTCAATGAAATGGTCGACGCCGATTTCATCGATTCGGACCCACAATTTCTGGAGGACGTGGCCTGCGTCGCCCTTAATCAATTACCTGCGCGGTATATCAAGCATGATATCGATATGTACTATTTTATGACCATCGAGGAACGTGAAAAGATGGAGTACGACGTCCACAAGGCAGTGAGTTCGGCAGTTGAATATGTCCTGCAAAACCGTAACAAACGGGCTAACCAGAGCTAACCGTCAAGTATTTTACCCGCCGTCCTCTAGAGAGTAGAATAATGCTTCAACTTTCAAGAAGCATAACGACCATGAGTGAAATACCCGCATACAATACCACGGTTTCTGTCGAGACCTGCTACATCCCCGAACAATCCGACCCGGATAATGACCGCTTTGCCTTTGCTTATACAATTACAATTAAAAATGAAGGGAGCATCCCTGCCAAATTGTTAAGCCGGCACTGGATCATTACCGACGCAGACGGTAATGAGCAGGAAGTACGTGGCGAAGGCGTGGTCGGTGAACAGCCCCATTTGCAACCTGGTGAAGAGTTTGAATATACCAGCGGTACTTTACTGGACACCCCGGTGGGTAGCATGCAGGGTAGTTATCAAATGCTGGCGGATGACGGTGAAGAATTCGAGTGTCCCATCGCACCGTTTACCCTGTCGATGCCACATAAATTACATTAACAACTTTAATTAACATTAATTTGTGCTTCTAACTGACTAAAATATTAAATAAGAAACTAGATTCCCGCCTTCGCGGGAATGACAAAATCAGGTTCCTGGGTTTTTAAAATTATTTTTCGTCTAACTAGTAGCTATAACTAAATTGTTAAATTATCACGGACAAAGATAAGAAAATAAAACCATGGCTGTATACGCAATCGGGGATGTACAGGGCTGTTATGATGAACTCAGGATCCTCCTGAACAATATTCAGTTCAATCCAAACAAGGACACCCTCTGGTTTGCCGGGGATCTTGTCAATCGTGGTCATCAATCACTTGAAGTCTTGCGCTATGTAAAATCACTGGGTGAAAGTGCTATTACTGTACTCGGCAATCATGACCTGCACTTACTCGCCGTCTATACCGGTGTAAAAAAGACCAAGAGCAAAGACCTGAAGGCAATTTTAAACGCTGAGGATCGTGATGAACTCATAACCTGGTTGCGCAGCCGTCCCGTGTTACATCATGATGAACAACTTGGCTATACCATGGTCCATGCCGGGCTGGCCCCGCAATGGGACCTGAGCCTGGCAAAGCGTTGTGCCCGGGAACTGGAAACAGTGCTAAGCGGTGATCTGTGTTTTGAGTTCCTGCAAAACATGTATGGCAATGAGCCACGCAAGTGGAAGGAAGAACTGGAAGGCTGGAACAGACTACGCTTTATCTGTAACTGTTTTACCCGTGTTCGTTTTTGCACAAAAAATTCCGGTAAACTTGCGCTAGAGGAAAAAGGTCCTCCCATGAAGCGGACGGATAATCTGGTTCCCTGGTTTGAGGTAGAAGGTAGACAGAATCAGGGGTTAAATATTCTGTTTGGCCACTGGTCGACCCTGGGTGCTTACCATTCAGATGGACTACACTGCCTGGATACCGGTTGTGTCTGGGGCGGCAGGCTCACTGCACTTCGTCTTGATCTTACCCCCCCCACCTATATGGCGATCAATTGCCCTGGTGCACAAAACGCTTTGGATTTTTTGGGGGAGACGAACTCCGAGCACGAGGACTCCGATGACGAGGATAAGAAACATTACGATTCCAGGCTTTCGAAAATCTTAAAAAAGCTATTTCCTCAGTGAAACAAGCGTTGTAAAAGAGGATATTTGCGCCGCTCCTCGCCCTGACGGCGATCCGGCTCACCGCCAAAACGTGCCTCGCTGCGCCGATCGGCACGCTGACGCCTCTCTTCCCCACTACGCCGCTCATCAAATTTTACCTGAGCTACCTGGGTCGAGTGTTTTGTCCCATTATTGGGCCTTTTCATTAACATGGTTTATCTCCTGGCAAAATAACACCATATATAATGAGGTTTAGAAAAACCGTGCACGATTCACAATCCTGTACCTAGTATAAGTATTGATTTTATTCAGTGATGCCACAACTGACTGAATCTATGAGCAAAAAAAAACCCCGGACGAACCGGGGGCTTCTCAAGCGTGCATCATTTTTATTAATATTATTTTTAACGAGGAACGTTCTATCCCGTGGTTACCTACTTGTTGTTATGTTTATTAAGGATAGGAACAGTAATGATCCCCCTCCCCTCGCTTATGCAGGAAGCTAAGTTACCCGATATAATGTATTTGTGGGATCACCCGTTTAGGTGATCCACCCAGAAAAATGACCTTCATCACTATTCATGATTAGAATCAATCATTATTAATTAATTGCCGATAATCTTATTAGATAATCAACTTAACTCTATGAGATGTAACGCTTCGCCTACACAGCATGAGAAACACGAAGAATTTACAGACCATTGTCATTTTGGAAAAGGATAGCGGGTCTCCCCTGGCGAACCTGGCTGCGTCCTGCTTCACGCAGGCCAGTTTACACCAACCGACCTGTACTGATACGACCCATAAACTGGTTAAACAGCACAAGCCCGATCTGGCGATCATCGACCTGGATATGGTTGACGGTGAAATCCAGGAGTTTATCAAGTCATTGAAAAACAGTTCGCCCCAGACAACCTGCATCGTCGCGTCATACATAGAAGAAGATAAAGAGATCTTCCTGGCGCTCAAGGCCGGCGCAAAAGGCTATTTACTCAAGGACAAGGAAGAGGACCAGCTACTCAAACACATAGTCAACATCATGGATGGTCAGCCGACAGTGGCGCCATCCATTGCCTACCAGATGCTGGGCTATTTTCACAAGCAGCCCGATTTTGATAACCAGGAAGCATTGTCCGAGCGGGAGAATCAAATACTGAAACTCATCGCCAGCGGTAAAAAGCGCGCATTGGTTGCCAGCGAGCTGAATATTAGTATGAATACCGTCGCCAGCCACCTCAAGGCGATATACAGAAAGCTGAATATTAACAGTCGTGCTGAAGCGACGCTTGAAGCCGTACGACGTGGCTTAATAAAAAAGTAAATCAGTAACTCAATTTTATTTACGCTGAAATACCAGAAATGTCATCGCGTAACTATTTTTCTCATCAATGGGGTGCGAGTGGCTTTCGATCAATTGCCACTGATCGGGATTATATTCAGGAAACCAGGCATCGCCTTCTATGTCTGCATCAACTTGCGTGATGTACATGCGATCGGCAATGGGCAAGGTCTGTTCATAAAAGCTGGCCCCGCCAATGATCATGATCTCATCCACCTCACCGGCCTTATGAATCGCCTCATCGATTGATGTTGCCACGGTCGCTTTACCCGCATCATAATTGGGATCACGAGTGACGACGATATTGTGTCGATCCGGCAACGGCCGGCCACCAAAGGATTCATAGGTCTTGCGGCCCATCACCACTGGCTTACCCAGGGTATGCTGGCGAAACCACTTCATATCGGCTGGCAGTTTCCATGGCAGCGTGTTATCAATACCGATCACACGATCCTTTGCCATCGCGGCGATAATAGAGATCTTCATTTTTCACTCCTGCCTGTGAATTCTTTTAGGAGCCATGGGCATCGGTATTTACGCGTCAGAGCAAGGCGCGAATCCACGCAGAATCGGAGTATATACGTAATACATGAGGATTCGAGCAGATTCGAAACACCGCTATGGCGGGTAAAGACCAGGCTCATGGTTCCTAAACAGCCACGGGTGCCTTGATGTGTGGATGGAACTCATAGTTCTCCAGATGAAAATCATCAAAGGCAAAATCAAAGATATTATGAATTTGCGGGTTGATCTTCATGGTCGGCAACGGGTACGGCTTGCGACTGAGTTGTTCATCGGCCTGCTCTAAATGATTTAAATACAAGTGTGCATCACCGAGCGTATGTACGAAGTCACCGGGTTTTAAGTCTGTTACCTGGGCCACCATCATCGTCAGTAAGGCATAAGAGGCGATATTAAACGGTACACCTAAAAAGATATCGGCACTACGCTGATAGAGCTGGCAGGAGAGTTTGCCATCGGCCACATAAAACTGAAAAAAAGCATGACACGGTGGTAATGCCATATTATCAATTTCGCCTACATTCCAGGCACTAACAATCAAACGTCGCGAGTCAGGATTGTTTTTTATCTGATCGACGACTTGTGTTATTTGATCGATCGTTTTGCCATCGGCAGCCGGCCAGGAACGCCATTGTGAACCATAGACAGGCCCAAGGTTGCCATTTTCATCGGCCCATTCATCCCAGATGCTCACACCATTGTCTTTGAGGTAAG
>JASFLV010000248.1:0-5064 GCA_050117915.1 Thioalkalispiraceae bacterium
TCAGAGGAGCTTGAGCAGTTTCTCGATACCCGGGTTCAGGTGGAAACAGAATTGAATGCAGCACGGGACACCGTTCAGTCAATCGAGCATAAACACCGTGAACTGGATGAGGCGCGGGTTAAATCGGAAGAGGCCGTCCAGGCTGCGCGGAGCAAGCTTGAAGAGACCCGGATGGGCTTGCAGGAAATCAAAGTCCGTCGCCAGACTATTCAGGAAGCGGTGCAACAGGCCGGCTTTGATACGGAGACACTGCTGAACGAATTGCCGGATGATGCAGCAGAAGCTACCTGGCAGGAATCATTACAAGCAGTTGAGCGTAAGATTCAGCGTCTGGGCGCGATTAACCTGGCGGCCATCGACGAATTCAAACAGCAATCAGAGCGCAAGACTTACCTGGATGCACAACATGAAGACCTGGTGTCAGCACTCAAGACTCTGGAAGACGCCATCGCCAAGATTGACCTGGAAACCAAGACGCGCTTTCAGGAGACCTTTGAAAAGGTCAATAACGGCTTCCAGGATCTGTTCCCACGTTTATTCGGTGGTGGTAAGGCCTACCTGGAAATGACCAGTGAAAATATTCTCGAGACGGGTATCACGGTGATGGCGCGTCCACCCGGCAAGCGCAATAGCACGATTCATTTACTTTCCGGTGGCGAAAAGGCCTTAACCGCGGTGGCGCTGGTCTTCTCAATCTTTGAGCTGAATCCCGCACCGTTCTGTATGCTCGACGAGGTGGATGCCCCGCTCGATGATGCCAATGTGGGTCGCTATTGTGACATGTTGCAGCATATGTCAGACAGAATTCAGTTTATCTTTATCACGCATAACAAGATTACCATGGAGATTGCCGATCATCTGACGGGTGTAACCATGCATGAACCGGGTGTGTCACGACTGGTCGCCGTCGATGTCGACGAGGCAGTCAAACTCGCAGCTGTATAACGGTTACCTCCGGCACCCAGAGATATCCAGAGGGGAAACGCAGCAATGGATACGCTTCGTGTATCATTACTGATTGTTGGAATCATTATCGTTGTTGGTCTCTATTTCATAGGCCGCCGCCAGCTTGATGATGACGATCGCCGACTTAACTTGAAACCTTCTATACCCTGGTCAAAGTTACTGAATAAATTCAAATTCAGTATTCCTGTGCCCAACTTAACTAAACTGACCGTACCCAGGTGGGGGCGCGACACCCGTCATGCTACTGCACCGCACAATGATGAGGTGCTGACCGAAGAAGACCTGGCCGGGGTCGAAGAAATTGTTGCGGACCGCAAGCAGATTATCTCCAACGCCGATGATGTGACCCTGATCGTTGAGCTGACCAGTGATCAAATAGCCCCGGGTGGCGAACAGTTGTTTATTCCGATAACGGTTATGGGTCGCCATGGGAAATTATTCAGCGGGGAAATGATAACGGAGGCGATGCAGGCCTGCGGCTTTACTCACGACGCCTCGGGAATATTTTATTTTATCGTGGCCGACCCGCAGGGTTATGAGCAGAAACTATTAGGCTTGGCAAATATCATTGAGCCTGGAACATTCACTGAACAAGCACTGCCCACCTTGGAGACACCGGGCCTGGTATTATATTTACACCTGCCGGCACCCATCGAAGCGCGTGAAGCCTTTTCACTCTTGATAGAAAAAGGCCAGGAACTCGCTAATTATCTTGAAGCCGATCTGTGCGATGAGACGCGGAGTGTATTGACCAATCAGACCATTGGTCATTTAAAGGAAAAGGTCGAGGCCTATCGTTTCAAACAGAAAATGACCCAACTCAAACACCATCGAAAGTAGCATAGATGGCCATTTCTGATAAAGAACGCGTAGAGAAACTTCGCGAAGAAATTAATTATCACAACTACCGCTATTATGTGCTGGATAATCCTGAAATACCCGATAGTGAATATGATCGTTTGCTGCGGGAGTTACAGGCCCTCGAGGAAAAACACCCGGAACTGATTACCGCTGATTCACCTACCCAAAGAGTGGGCGCACAACCGCTTTCTGCATTTTCTGAAATAAAACACCTGCAACCTATGCTCTCTTTAAATAATGCATTTGATGAGCAGGAAGTGCAGGAATTTAATCGACGGGCAACCGACAAGCTTGATGTAAAAGAGATTGTCTATGCCGCCGAACCGAAACTCGATGGTCTGGCGATTAGTCTTTTATACGAAGATGGCAAGCTGGTGCGTGGGGCTACGCGTGGTGACGGCGTCACCGGCGAAGATGTAACGCAGAATGTTAGAACCATTGAAGCGATCCCGCTGAAATTAAGAGGCAAGAATTATCCCTCACAGCTTGAAGTGCGGGGGGAAGTGATTATGACCAAATCTGGTTTCAATAAACTCAATGAGACACAAAGCAAAAAGGGTGAAAAGACCTTTGCGAATCCACGTAATGCTGCTGCTGGAAGTCTGCGACAACTGGATTCAAAAATCACCGCAACCCGACCATTGATGTTTTATTGTTACGGTCTGGGTTATGTAAAAGACGGCAAGCTTGCCGCGAACCAGATTGATGTGCTGGCGTTGATAAAAGAATGGGGTTTGCCGGTCAATCCAGAGATCAAACGCGTCACAGGGGTAAAGGGTTGTATCGACTATTACAAAGCGATAGAGAAAAAGCGTGATCAACTGGATTACGATATTGATGGGGTTGTCTACAAAGTTAATGATTTTGCCGAACAGAAAGAATTAGGCTTTGTCTCACGGGCACCCCGCTGGGCCTTGGCACATAAGTTTGCCGCCCAGGAAGAAATGACCAAACTGCTGGATATCGATGTCCAGGTCGGTCGAACCGGGGCGCTAACCCCGGTTGCCCGGCTTGAACCGGTCTTTGTCGGTGGCGTAACGGTGACCAATGCGACATTGCATAACCAGGATGAAATCGAACGTAAAGACATTCGTATCGGCGATAGGGTGATCGTCCGCCGTGCTGGAGACGTGATCCCGGAAGTGGTCTCCTCGGTTAAATCCAAACGCCCAAAGAATGCAAAGAAATATAAACTCCCAAAAAGTTGTCCGGTCTGTGGTTCTGAAGTGATACGCCTGGAAAACGAGGCGGTAGCACGTTGCACCGGTGGCCTGTTCTGCGCAGCACAACGTAAACAAAAGATTAAACACTTTGCTTCAC
This sequence comes from Thioalkalispiraceae bacterium, assembly GCA_050117915.1. Lineage (GTDB taxonomy): Bacteria > Pseudomonadota > Gammaproteobacteria > UBA6429 > Thiohalophilaceae > SZUA-24. The sequence continues at coordinate 3,148 of JASFLV010000248.1, forward strand.
GTAAGGCCATGGATATCGAGGGCCTTGGCGATAAACTAGTTGATCAACTGGTTGATAGCGATGTAGTCAAGGAATTACCGGATATCTACCAGCTTGACCTGGAGACACTCGCCGGGCTGGAACGCATGGCGGAGAAATCTGCGCAGAACCTGCTCGACGCGCTTGAGAAAAGCAAGGCCACGAGCCTGGAACGTTTCATTTTTGCCCTGGGGATTCGCCAGGTGGGAGAAACCACGGCCAAAACTCTGGCCCATCACTTTGGTAGTTTACCGACCTTGATGAAAGCCAGTGAAGAGGAACTGGAACAAGTTTCTGATGTCGGGCCGGTGGTGGCAGAGAGCATTGCTCACTTTTTTAATGAAAAACACAATACCGATATCATTAAAAAACTACAGAAGGCCGGGATTCACTGGCAGGACATCGACGTTGACCTAGACAAGCCACAACCACTGCAAGGACAGACATTTGTCGTTACCGGAACCTTGTCCGACATGACCCGCGATGAAGCCAGACAGGCATTAGAATCACTGGGTGCCAAAGTGACGGGCAGCGTCTCGAAGAAGACTGATTATGTCGTGGTGGGAGAAAACCCCGGTTCCAAGGCGACCAAAGCCGAAGAACTAGGAGTCGAAATACTCGATGAGGGTGATTTTAAAAAGTTATTACAGAATAGTTAAGCATATGTTTCGGTCCGGCTCGCTCTTGTTATTATTCTTTCAAACAACAACTAAACTCGCACACCTGCACAAGGGGAAACTTACTCGAAAGAAGGATAGAGCGGAATTTTTGTTAACGGAGTATCGTAGTTGCTAAGTGTATCCAGCTCCATGCAACCGCTATTTTCACGTGTTGAATGAGCACAGGTTGCGCCCCTGAGTGAAACGAAGGGGGCGAGCCATGGACGGCGAGCGTCAATTGCAGGGACAGGAGGTCCCTTCAATTGACCGCCCGAGCACATTCATAAACGTGGAAATCGAGAGCGATTGCGGAGTGTTTGGTATATGGAATGTACTTATGTCGCGGGAGCACAGGGAGGTGCGGAGCGACCTAAGCATCGCTCTCGGCCATCCATGGCCTTCGCGATATATGCACTTCCTGTGCAAATCTTTGGACAAGCAAAGAAAAGTAACTCGTTCCCACTGGGAACGAGACTTACATGTTACCAGCACTTAATCCCTTTCGGCCCCGAAGCACCTTTTTGATTGCGTGAGTTGATAAATATTGTCATGCAATCGGTATCATTGGTTTGGCCATTTAAAGGAATGGCGCCTACCTCATAAGTACAGGCGGCACAGAATACGCCGGGTGAATTGATGACGATCTGGTACATGGATGACGCAGAACCCGCTGGCACTTCTTCACCGGTTTTATCCACTTCAATCGGATTGTTGTTGTAACCCAGGTTGGTCAGGTCATTGGTATACACTTTATTGTTAAGATAATAACGTTCCACCAGGGCACGTACCTGCTCCAGCGAGGTCTTGGCCGCAGCGCGTGTCGTGTTGCGGGTATAGCGATCATAAGCGGGTACGGCAAGCCCGACCAGAATCGCAATAATTGCAACCGTGGTAATTAGCTCGATCAGTGTCAAGCCTTTTTGTTGTTTGTTACCTGATTTCATAGTTAACCTCTAATTAGTTTATTCACCTTGCACATACCAGAAGGTCTTATAACCTGAATTGGTATTAATTGGGGTTGTATAGTTATCACCGGGGGTGATGACATGCAGGCCGCCATCTTTGCGAATCGCAATCACATCAGCAGGAATACCCGCACCGGCATCGCGATAACGGTCACCCGATTGCAGGACCAGCACATCGCCAGTTGGTGTCGATACGGAATTACTCAGGTTGTTATCGATCACCGCGGTGGCATCCTGTAGGTTCAAGGCGTAAGTCAGACCACTACCCTCATCGG
>JASFLV010000249.1:0-5015 GCA_050117915.1 Thioalkalispiraceae bacterium
AGCTGAGGACAGAGTAAGGGTATTGCAGATGTAGCTGTGAGGGAAGCTGCAGTTTAAATGAATAATAATAACAACCCCAACTAAATGGGGTGAGGGAATGAAGGGCCCGCTTTAGCGGGCCTTTTTTATTATTAAGCTTTGCACAGCGAGCAAAGCATGAGCATTATTGATAAGGACAGATTGTCAACGTCGCAACAGCGGCAAACGGAGCCTGAAAATGGCTGCAAAAAGATAATTATTAACCTATAATATCATGTAGTTACAGCGTTTATGGCGTTCTGTGACATTCCACTACTGCTTTATAGTTAGATTTTGGCATAATGCCCTCATGTTTCGTACACGCACATACTTGCTAATCATCAGTCTGATCATCACCTTACCGGGATGTAGCATCTTCTCTTTCTCCGATGATGATATCAACACCCTGAACCTGGCGAAGGAACTATTAAAAAGTCAATTGGACGAACATGGCGAGCCAAAGAAAATCGATCTGCCGGTCCGTGTCCATTATACAACGACACACAAGCCCATGATCGATCGTGAGCTGCTGGTCGAGTTTGAGTTCATAACAGAGCAGGCATTACCCGTGTTACGTTTTGCAGTCACCACTAGCGATGGACTTGAGCTGGTCGACAATGATATCGAGCCTGTTTATCGTGCACTAAAAACCCGCGCAGTCATCAAGAGCCGCGTTGAAGTCATGCCCACCTCGGAAAATAAATTTTACCTGAATGTCTTCGTCGTCACCGAAGTGGGTGAAGACAGGCGTGCCAAGCATATCAAGATCCCCATTGCCGTAGGTGACTACTCACTGAGTGACAATCCACCGCCAAGACAGTAAATATAATATGCTTGAAGAAGTGTCTAATTGTAAAATACTGCATGTCTATTTTACGTTGCTTATAGATAATCTAAACTTCGATTAATAAATTTAGTTGTTGATGCCTCGAGCAAAGAAGATTTAAACATTGTTAACATTTTTTCCTGTAAGAGTTTGTTAGAATCCAAAAATCAAGAAAAATATGCTGCACGGCATTGCGGATAATAATTATCACTATCTTCAGGGGGAGTACTTAGCGTTATTCAAATGTCTGAATAGAAATATTCGTTCTAACTGTAATCAATAAAATTTGCCTTTGCGATTGATCGGCATTTCAGTGCATTAAGATGCATATCATCCCGGGAAAGTTTAATGCCAAATTACAAGGATGGTAAGGTCGAGCCACGGATGGCACTCTTTTTAAATTTGCATATTTAAACATGCGGATTGTTAGCTTTATAAAAAAAGGGGGCCGAGGTGGAGGCCCCCATAAAGGCCTGTTGCATCAGTCGACAACAGGAGAGACGCGAACTTTAACCCGCAGGCGTTTGCCAGGATGGTGTTTCATATAGGTGGTGAAGACCTCACCCTTGTAGCGATAGGTGACGTTATAGCCATCAACACGTTGTTCTTCCTCATAGGTGTAACGGGTCTCGCAGACATCTTCGTAGCGGACATATTCGTGACGGTGACCACGGTTCTTCGCTAATTCATTTCCGATTGCGCCACCAATAATGGCACCGGCAACGGTCGGTGCTTTTCTGTGTTTACCCACATTATGACCAATTGCGCCACCAATAATGGCGCCTACCACAGTGCTGGCTGCCTTGTCGTCATGATGGTAACGCGGGCTGCGGACTTCCTGTTGATAGCATTCCTGAACCGGAACCGAGACGCGTACCGTTGTGTAAACCGGTTCGACATGGGTGACTCGGGCGCGGTCGTAGAAGCCATCGCCGCGGTATTTGTGCTTGCCATGACCCGCATAGGCGTTGCTGACGCTGAGGCTCATGACCCCGATGATGCTTGCCAGGATAACCTTTTTCATGTCTGCTCTCCTTTATCGAGTGTTGGGGCTACTCTAGCGGAGCCAGGCTTAACCAAAACTGAATATAAAATTTAATTAAAAAACAATAAGTTAAGATATAACAAGGATCATATTTTGGGTGGTAGCGCTGAAAATTAGTCGGATTTTGGGGGGGCTGCTAGTATAGGTAGTTACTATTTATATTAAGGTATCTACTTGATGGGTGAGTTAGTCCGGAAAATTGGCCTGGTATTACTGCTAATCGCCACCAGCGCCAGCCAGGCCGGTGAGCTTGAAACCGTGAGTGCGTTACTGGCACGTGAATCTGCGCCGGCAGGTGTCGTATTTGAAATGGTAGGAGGAGATGGCCGATCGCTACACATTGCACTGCGACGTACTGAGGCTTATGTTAATCAATTGAGAGCCAGGTTTCCTGATGCTAACTATGTCATCGTCACCCATGGTATAGAGCAATTCAGTTTATTGGAAGAAAACGAGGACATGCACCCGGAATTACACCAACGGGTAAAAAGAATAATCAACGACGAAAACATCCCGGTACATGTCTGCGGAGCGTTTGCCGAAATGAGCGCCGTCGATACAAAAGACTTTATCAAGTCGGTTCAGGTAGCGGAATCCGGGCCGGCGCTGATCCAGGACTATGTTGAAAAGGGTTATGGCTTAGTGGAAATGGAGTTACATTAATGCGCGGTTATGTCCCTGTCGATCCAGAAACCGAGGTCTCCCAGGAACGTTACGCGGTGATCTTCACCCCGCGTCCGTCACGTAAGCGTTTTCCTGCTGGCTGTGTCAATATTGTTGAAACAGCCGAGGCCGCCATCGACCTTGCCAGTAGTGATGACAAGCGTCATGCTGCGCGGGTAATTGGACCCTCTAAATCGTCGGAAGGACAATATATTTATTATCTGGTTAACTGGTTGGAAGCATGAAAATTTATCATCACGTCGAGACAATTAAAACCTCAGAGGGGATTAGCATCCATAGCCTGAACGATGACATCAATAATGCCATCGAGCACAGTCGCGTGACAGAGGGTTTTGTTGTGATCAGTTCACGTCATACAACAACAGCGATTACCATAAACGAATATGAAGAAAGATTATTGCTGGATCTTAAACTGTGGCTAGAAAAGCTGGCTCCAAAAGACCAGCCCTATTTACATAATGATATTGAAGAGCGTGACTGTCCTCCCGACGAACCTAAAAATGCTCACTCCCACTTAATGGCCATGTTGATGGGGAGTAGTGAAACGATCCCGGTTACCAGTCGCAAGATGGCTATCGGTGAGTACCAATCAGTAATGTTGATTGACCTGGATGGTCCCCGCCAACGTACGGTTAATATCCAGGTTATCGGTGATGATAAGAAGCCGTGGGAATAATCTGGCAGAAGACGGTTAACGGTAAACAATACCAGGTACGATCAGCCGGTCAGACCCGGCGCCTTTATACTGATGGCGTATTCCATAGCCAACATAATCCGGGCCGAAGCCTTACTGCTAATGTTTGGGACCTGATCAGCCTGCCCAGTTTTTTTCTTGAAAGTAATAAGATCAGACGTATCCTGGTACTCGGTGTAGGTGGGGGTGCTGTGATTCGTCAGTTTTTACAGTGGTATCCCGGGGTAGAAATTACAGGTGTCGAGCTGGACCCGATGCATATCCGTCTTGGTAAGCGCTTTTTTGGACTATCGAATAAACACGTTACCCTGATAGAAGCCGACGCAATTGATTGGGTAAAGCGTTATCTAGGTTTGCCTTTTGATATAGTCATTGATGACCTGTTTGGCGAAGTGGCAGGGGAGCCTCAACGGGTGATTGATGCTAATACAGGTTGGCTCAAACTGCTGGTAAATTTACTGACACCGCACGGTATGCTGGTTATGAATTTTACCGAATCAAGAGACCTGCGCGATTGCGCAGTGTTTCATAACGAAACAATTCAGAAAAACTTTAACGCTGCTTACCGGTTGATGACACCACTTTATGATAACCAGATAGGTGTATTCTTGCGAGAAACAGCGACTGCCAATGAGTGGCGGAAACGGATTAGTCAGCATCCAGTATATCGCGAGTATCGACAAAGCCAGGAGAAATATCAAATGCGCAAGCTCAGGCTGAAATAAGTTTACCTACTTTTCAGCTAACAGCCGCTGAATTAATTGCTGGTATTCTGGTTTATTCCAGGGGCGACCGCCTAAGGCCAGGTAACGTTTGCGACCCTGGGGGTCGATAAAAAAGGTCGTGGGCAAGCCTCTGGGTTGCCAGACTTCAGTCAGCTGGCCATCCCGGTCCATGTAACTGTGTAGGTCTGGTGAGACACTACCAAGAAACGAAAAGATGGTATCTTCATCTTCCGCAGTATTGACCAGGACAAAGTCGATATTTTTATTCTTCAATTGTTTTTGTAGCTTATAGATTTCTGGCATTTCTCGCCGACAGGGGCCACACCAGCTGGCCCAGAAATGTAAAAATACCCACTTGCCGCGACTGGAGGTTAATTCATACTGGTTACCATCATAGTCGTCTATGATAAAATTTTCCGCCTTGCTTTTATCCAGGGGAATGATGTTAATTGGCAGCGATTCAGCCTGGATAAATTGCGAGCTAATCAAGAAAATAAAAATCAGTAAAATTTTTGTGATATTCATCTAGGATCCTCGGCACACTCGACGTCTTTGAAGATAACTTCATAGATTACTTGCTTGTCTAGCTCACCCGTTCGGACCCGGGCCTTTATCGTAATTGGCTGGCTGCTGCGAGCAAAAATGATATTACCTCCCTCACCTTCCTGGGGGTAGAAATCCAGTTTTTCGGGCATCAATGTCCAGCGAAAAGTCGACTGAAAACGCTGTTTCAAACCCAGTTTATTCCAGCGTTTTTCCCAGTCAGGACGCAGGATACGATTGACAGGTCCATTATCATCAGTAAATTGCCATTGACTCAAGTCATGATAAAGCTTGTTATCACTTCTGTTTCCCAGGCCGAGTGTAATAAAACATACATTACGCAGCTCGTTAATAGCAAAGTCCGGAAAGCCACGGGCCTCGTAAAACGCTGCAATCTGGTTCGGTGTTCTAGGCATAAGCCGGAGGCGAAAGATTTTGTTTTCGAAGCTGTTACCTTTGGCGAGTGTGGTCTGAACCGCT
>JASFLV010000250.1:0-4991 GCA_050117915.1 Thioalkalispiraceae bacterium
CTGACCTGTTGGCCATGCTGCATATGGTCACTATGATCAGTTTGTGCATAGATAAATTGAGTCATAGCCAGTATCACTATAATAAATCCTGATTTGATAAAAGTAGTCATGATTCTTTTCTCCTTATGGAATATAACCATGTTCAAGGTTCATGATCGAATTACGCTCACCGATATTTTCATTAAACGAACTTTCCAGGCTGAAGGACAGACCAAGCTGGATACTAGTGTCGCTACCACCTCCGAGACCAGTACCATAATCGGTGTAAACTAGCTGACCCAGCAAATCGGCCCCCTGTCCCAGGCGATACATAAACACAGGAGCAAGACTCCACTGCTCAGCATCATTCACCTGCTTATAATCCTTATATGCCAGATTTAACGCCGCATACCAACGGGTGAGCAAATGGGGCCGTCGGGTGTACTTGATACTGAGTACAAGTGCGTCTGATTCCGCACGCGCCCGATTCGATACGGCATCAAGATTGTCATGGAGGATATCCGCTGAAGTGATCGTACCAACACCTTCATTGAAGATGGCCTGTGCAGCCATCGACCAGTTTTGATCCGGGCGCTCGTTTAGATTGAATTCGATCCCGGTGATAAACGCATTCATCCATTCGTCACCACTGCCGAGACTAACTTTCTGTCGGTCCAGCAAGATACCGGCATGTCGAATCGGCTTCAGGTACTGATATTCTTCCGCTTGTTCATATCGCCAACCCAGTCCCATGGAATCGAACCCATCAGGTGCAGTGATACCTGTACCGTTGCGCCGCGTGCCTGCCCAGGCACTCACTGCATGGGCTTCACGATCGACAAACCAGTCAAAAGAAAATTGTTCGCCATACTTCTGGTCGAACTCTTCGTTTGATGACGCATTCCCAACATGGGTATAACTTATAAAATCATCATCTTCACGAATGGTTGGAAACTCGATTAAGGTATTCTGTAAACGGGTCCGCCCCAGTCGAGTCTCGATGTCGCGGTTCCAGAAAAAAACATGCATTTGATTAAACACAAGCTTGTCATCATGCTCCTTGATACCAATGACCCCACCGGCAACCCCGTCTTCAAACATCCGTTTATCGAAACGCGCCATGATCAATGAGTCTTCGATGTTGATTTCATCTTCCTTGGTCGGTGCTGAATCCCAGTCATAACTATCCAGGGTTGCAAGCACTCTACCGCCAAGGGTAATCCTGGGCAGCACTTCGCGATCAACCTCAAGTGCAAAACTATTCGAGGTAAAGATTGATGCAATAGCGAAAACGAATATTATCTGGATTCTATGTTTCATGTTGCACCTCCTTTACTGGTCAACCGAGACACTGGGTTTGTAAGTTGGCTCGAAATCTTCATATTCAAGCACCGTTAACATCCCGCCTGGGTAGATACCATTGTTGGTCACCCGTGTCGTGGCATGATCATGCAGAGTCCAGTATCCCGGATTATCACCATAGATCATGATGTCATAGGTGCCACCGGGCTCGACATGAATAGTATTGATTTGTCGTGGCTCCATCAGGTCGTTGCCATCCTGGGCCACCCACCAGAAATCGTGCCCATGCAAGTGCATGTGATGGGCCAGACCACTAGCGTTAATCATGCGAACCCGAATCCATTCACCCTGCTTGATACCAATCCGTTTGGTTGCGGGATACGCCTTGCCGTTAATGCCGAAGAAATTATGGTTGATATGCAGGCCGTTACTACGACTCTGGAGATAGGGTGCGATATATTCCTTGTTCTCAACCGCCTCTTTGAACTCCTGGTAGGTCTTGAAAAAACCATGCGTCTTATACCCAAGCTTACCCTGCCGCATCAGTGTATTGACTTCCTTCATCCCGCGCATGATTTCATTCAGTTCTTCGCGGGCAAAATCGATATCCCATGCCTCGAGCATCAAGGTATAGTCCCGTGTATAAGGGAAACGTTTTTTTAACGGGTCATCTTTTTTGTGAACGACAAAGGCCCCATGCATGGCATGGCTGGCATGTAAGGGTGTACCCCAATGGCAATGGTACCAACGGGTACCTGCTGGTTTTGCCTGAAATCGATAAACAAAGGTCTGACCAGGGTGAACAGGATCCTGAGTAATCATCGGCACCCCATCCATCGTGTAGGGCAAGGTAATCCCGTGCCAGTGGATGGTATGCATTTCATCTGTCTTATTGGTAAAGTTGACCTTGATCCAGTCCCCTTCATTGACATGAAATTCCGGACCGGGAACCTGCCCATTAAATGCAAGCATATGGATCTTGATACCCGGCAGGATCTCATGTCGCACGATGCGAATATCCATATCGAACTCTTTGTAGTCCACTTCGTCATCAGCTGGAGAACCAGGTGGTTCGATTTTACCGCCCATCAGATGTTGTGAATGGTCCGAGGAAAACATCATCGATTCATAACCTGCCATCTGATGACCGGCATGTGCACTATGGTCCATAGTCGACATCTTACTCGCGGCTTCTGCACCGGAAGCAATGTTTGAACTGGCAGCTAACGCTGCCGATCCTGTTGCCGCAACCGCATTTAACAGAAAATTACGCCGCGCTGGATCCGTTCCCTGCTTTTGATCCGGTTCGCTGCCCTCTTCGGTCATTTCATCTTGATCTTTCTTACTCATGTTACTCACCTCCATAGCTGAGAAAGGTACTGAATACTTAACGTTTCAATTCTCGCGCTTTAAGCAAAAAGAATATCGCCGGTATCACCACCAGCGTTAACAAGGTCGCACTGACCATGCCGCCCACCATCGGGGCGGCAATCCGTCGCATCACCTCTGAACCGGTCCCGCCGCCCAACATAATAGGCAATAAACCGGCGATGATCGCCGCAACGGTCATCATGATCGGACGCACACGTAGTAATGCACCTTCAATGACCGCTTCTTTAAGTTCCTCGATTGTGGGAGTGTGCACACGCTCTTTATCGATAATATGCCGTTTATAGGCCTGGTTGAGATAGACCAGCATCACCACGCCGATCTCTACGGCCACACCAGCCAGTGCAATAAAACCAACATAGACAGCCACAGAAGTGTTGTAATCCAGCAGGTATAACAACCAGTAACCACCCAGCAAGGCCAGTGGCAAAGTGAAGATGATGATGAACACCTCGCTGATCTTTCTGAAATTCAAATAGAGAAGCAGAATTATAATAACCAGTGTCAGGGGGCCGACCACCATCATGCGTTTTTCGGCACGGACTTTATATTCATACTGGCCTGACCAGGATATGGAATAACCTGGCGGCAATTCGACTTTCTCACTGACCACTCTCTGCGCCTCAGCCACATAGGATCCGAGGTCGCGACCTTTAATATCGACAAAGGTCCAGCCATTAGGCCGGGCATTTTCACTCTTGATCATCGCCGCGCCCTGCTCGATACGAATCTCCGCCACCTCACCGAGGGGAATGCGCGCCCCGGCAGGAGTGACGATGGGCAGGTTGCGTAACTTCTCCGCCGAATCACGCACATCACGTGGATAGCGAACATTAATCGGATAGCGCTCCAGGCCCTCGACGCTTTGCGCGACATTCATGCCACCCACTGCAGTGCGAACCACATCCTGCACATCGGCAATATTCAGCCCAAACCGCGAGGCCTCTTTACGATTGATATCCACGGTAACATAGCGCCCACCGACAGTACGTTCAGAATAGGCGGAGGTGGTACCCGGCACGGTTTGTACTACTTCCTCGATGCGCTTACCGATTTCCTGGATAACCGTTAAATCCGGACCGGCCACTTTGATGCCCACCGGTGTCTTGATTCCGGTTGCCAGCATATCGATGCGCGTCTTGATCGGCATCACCCAGGCATTGGTTAGACCGGGATACTTAATTAGGCTGTTAAATTCATCCTTGAGTTTCTCCAGGGTCATGCCTTCGCGCCATTGATCCCGTGGTTTTAATAGAATCGTAGTTTCGATCATCGTTAAGGGCGCTGGATCCGTTGCGGTTTCCGCCCGCCCGACCTTACCGAATACCCGTTTGACTTCCGGTACGGTCTTGATCAACTTATCAGTCTGTTGCAACAACTCCTGGGCTTTACCCACGGAGACCCCTGGAAAAGTAGTTGGCATGTACATGAGATCGCCTTCATCAAGCTCCGGCATAAACTCAGTACCTACTCCTGTTGCTAAATTTCTCAGTAAACCCGTTTTGTCCCAGTCAAACCAGTTTCTCCACTTTTGTTCGGTGGTGCGTTGGATTTCGTTAATTTTAGATACATATTGATAAGTCAAATCATCAGAAGAAACTTCTGTTTTGAATAAATCAATTCCGTATGCTGGCCACTTTAGAGGCGATAAAAAGCCTGTAAAACCCGCCATCGGTATCACAATTGTCATTGTACACAAGAGTGCGATCTTTAGTGATTTCTTTGGTTTCTCCAGTACATAATTAATAAATGGTTGATAAGCTTTTATCAAAGCCCGATTTACCGGATTTTCATGCTCAGCTTTGATCTTGCCACGAATAAAATAGCCCATTAACACCGGGACTAATGTCACGGACAACCCAGCTGCAGCGGCCATTGCATACGTTTTTGTAAAGGCTAACGGACTAAATAAACGACCTTCCTGGGCTTCCAGGGTAAACACCGGCAGGAAACTCAGGGTAATAATCAATAAAGAAAAGAATAAGGCCGGTCCCACTTCCATGGTCGCTTCGCGCATAATTCGCCAACGATTTTCATCAGTCAACGGTTCGCGTTCGATGTGTTTATGCACATTTTCGATCATGACAATCGCCGCATCGACCATGGCACCAATCGCAATCGCGATGCCACCGAGTGACATAATGTTGGCATTGATCCCCTGGTGATACATGACAATGAATGCCACCAGGATGCCAATCGGCAGACTGATAATCGCCACCAGTGCCGAGCGCATGTGAAACAGGAACACAGCACATACCAGTGCAACGACCAAAAATTCTTCCAGTAACTTGTTACTGAGGTTATCAACCGCACGATTGATT
>JASFLV010000251.1:0-4949 GCA_050117915.1 Thioalkalispiraceae bacterium
GCGCTGTGCTTCCTGAAAAGTGGAGCGTACAAATAGTACGTGAGCATTTTCAGGAAGTGCAGCAACGCCGCATGCGGATTCGTCGCGCCGCTATTAACCGCACTTGCTGTCGCCGCAGTTCAAACACGTCATACACCCATCCATCTTGATCATGGCCTTGGTATTACACTTGCCGCATAGCTGCGCACCGTCGGGGAAGTCACTGGCACTGCTTTCTTCAGCACTCTTGACGGTCTTTTCAAAGGCGGCGCGTTTTTCTTCCACCAGTTTCTTCTGGTGTTCGTCGAGGCCGTCGTCTTTGAGCAGGCCGATCATTCTTAAGTGGCACTCGATGGCATCACCGATTTCCGCTACTAACGACGGCATGTACTTGCCGCCTTTCTTGAAGTAACCACCGCGTGGGTCGAATACGCTGCGTAACTCTTCCACCAGGAAGGTGACGTCACCGCCTTTTCGGAATACTGCCGAGATAATTCTGGTTAAAGCGACGATCCACTGGAAGTGGTCCATGTTTTTACTATTGATAAATATCTCGAACGGGCGGCGCAGTTCATGCTCGGTGCCGGGGTTCAGGATCACGTCGTTGATCGTGACATAGAGGGCATGTTCGGTCAGCGGCGTCTTGATCTTGTAGGTGCTGCCGAGCAGCATCTCGGGACGTTCCAGCTTCTCGTGCATTTGCACGACATTGGTTTCTTCCTCGACGCCACGCGCCTCGGCCAGCGCGGCTTCCGCTGCTTTGTCGTCGGCGTCGTCTCGCGCGACTTCGTAGCCGACTATTTTCTTTCCAATTTTAATTGCTGACATTGTCTCCTGATCCTCTGCTGTTGTTGCTGAAAGCGACGCTGTAATTGTAGCTGTCGACGTTGTTGTTGGGTTGCCATCGAACGCTTGGTGGAATTCATCGTGACTCCTCTGAATAGTTACCCTACACCTCCCCCCTCAACAGGGGGAGGGTACGACAGGGCTTATTGCACTTTCTTTGTTGTAAAGCTGTCCTTCCTGAATTACTGCATGCGTGTCCCTGTCTTGCGTTGACGCATGTAGGTTACCTGTTCCAACAGACGCTCACGCTTGCGTTCACGTTCGCGTCGTTCCTGCATGATCCTGCGTTGCTGTAGTACTTCCGTAATCCGTTGTGTCAGTGTCATGGTTAGGTCCTCGTGTTGTTCCCGTTGTGCGAGACAACCTGACTCCCTCGCAGTCACTCCTCTCTGATTAAACTCCTTACTTATCCAGCTCCATTCCCAAACTGCTTTCACCTCTTAGCTGTTGCATACATGTTTTAAACAAGTACTCGTCTTAATCTAGAATTTTCCATAATAACCCTCTTTGAGCGCGTCATAGAGGTTAGCGGCAGTATGAATCTCACCGTCATACTCGATCTCTTCGTTACCGCGTACTTCAACCACTTCACCGTTTTCCAGGGTGAACTTGTAGGTGGTGTTTTCCAGATCGGATTCTTTCACCAGTACGCCCTGGAAGGCCTCCGGGTTAAAGCGGAAGGTGGTACACCCCTTGAGTCCCTTGTGATAGGCATAGGTATAAATGTCCTTAAACTCTTCAAAGGGATAATCCGTCGGCACGTTGGCGGTCTTGGAGATGGATGAGTCCACCCACTTTTGTGCCGCGGCCTGGATGTCGACGTGTTCCTTGGGGGTAATGTCTTCGGCGGTAATGAAGTAACCCGGTAATGCTTCATCTTCCTTTTCGCTATACGGCATCGCCTTGGCGTTGACCATCACGCGATAGGCCAGCAACTCAAACGAAAACACATCGACCTTTTCCTTGGACTTTTTGCCTTCACGAATCACGTTACGGAAGTAGTGATGGGCGAAGGATGGCTCGATGCCGTTACTGGCGTTATTCGCCAGTGACAGGGAAATGGTCCCGGTCGGCGCGATCGAACTGTGATGGGTAAAGCGGGCCCCGGTCTTGGCCAGGTGCTCAACCAGATCCGAATCTTCTTCGGCCACCTGCTGCATATAACGACTGTATTTGGCATGCAGGACTTTACCCTTGATCTTGTCTCCCAGCTTGTAACCATCGCGCTTGAGTTCGGGACGCTTACGTAACATGTCGGCATCGACAACGAAGCTTTCGTTCATGATCGGCGCCGGACCTTTTTCCTTGGCCAGTTCCAGTGCCGCACGCCAGCCGGACAGGGCCAATTCCTTGCTGACCTTCTCGGTAAACTCAACCGAGTCCGGGTCACCGTATTTCATGCGCATCATGGTCAGAGTCGAGCCCAGGCCCAGGAAGCCCATACCGTGACGGCGCTTGTTCATGATCTCCTGACCCTGGCCTTCTAATGGCAGGCCATGGATCTCGACCACGTTGTCGAGCATGCGGGTAAAGATGCCGACGGTCTTATTGAATTCATCCCAGTCGAAACGGGCCTTGTCGGTAAACGGATCGCGCACAAACTTGGTCAGGTTCACCGAACCGAGCAGGCAGGAACCGTAAGGCGGCAGTGGCTGTTCGCCACAGGGGTTGGTCGCGCGAATATTTTCGCAGAACCAGTTGTTGTTCATCTCGTTGACTTTGTCGATGAGGATAAAGCCGGGTTCTGCATAGTCATAGGTCGAGGTCATGATCATGTCCCACAACCGTTGCGCCTTGATAATGCTATAGACTTTACAGGCAACCAGGCCTTCCTCGTTGGTCAGGTAACCTTCTTTTGCCGGCCAGTCACGCCAGACCACCTGCTTGGGATTTTTCAGATCCAGCGCCTCTTCCTCGGCCTCTTTTTCTGTCATTGGGAATGACAGTGGCCAGTCGGCGTTCTCCTCCACCGCGCGCATAAAATCTTCGGTGATCAACAAGGAAAGATTAAATTGCCGCAGGCGCCCATCTTCGCGCTTGGCACGAATGAAGTCTTTTACATCCGGATGCCCGACATCGAAGGTGGCCATCTGCGCACCGCGGCGACCGCCAGCGGAGGAGACGGTAAAACACATCTTGTCGTAAATATCCATGAACGACAGCGGGCCGGAGGTATAGGCACCGGCCCCGGAGACATAGGCGCCCTTGGGGCGCAGGGTGGAAAATTCATAACCGATACCGCAACCGGCTTTTAAGGTCAGGCCGGCCTCGTGGACTTTTTCCAGGATGTCATCCATGGAGTCATGCACGATGCCGGATACGGTACAGTTAATAGTGGAGGTCGCGGGTTTGTGTTCCAGCGCACCGGCATTGGAGGTAATCCGTCCGGCCGGGATCGCACCATGGCGCAGGGCCCATAAAAATTCTTCGTACCAGTGCTGACGTTGATCCGGTGCTTCCACTTCAGACAGGGCACGCGCAACACGCTGATAGGTATCATCCAGGTCCTGGTCGATAATGCGACCGTCTTTGGCTTTGAGTCGGTACTTAACATCCCAGATGTCCAGGGAAGCAGGTTGAAATTCTATGTCGGCGGCGGAGTGTGGGTTCACTTCAGTCAAGTGTGCACTTTTCATTCGGGTCGTTTCCTCCTGTCCTTATCGGGCAGATCTAGCTGTTGTTATTACAAGTATGGCTCCAGTGGACGGGAAAAACCGCTGCCATTACTCTATTTAATTGTTTTTAAACGACTTTTGGCCTGGGTAAGAGGGGGGCCAAAAGTGTTACTTCCTTAAAACACAAGATATAGTGATGTTGTGAATTTAGGCCTAGATGACAGATCTGTCAACAGTCGATATAATATTTTTGTCATGTTTTTTAAACCTTTAAAAACAATGACTTGCGAAAAGCTGTGGATATCCTGCGAATCACCTGTGCACAGCCTGTTCATAACCCCATCACTATATCTTGTGTTTTGCTAATATTGGCGCCAATACTGATCTGTGCGGTGAGTGATTACTTACACAAAACGGTCATATTTAGGTTGCCAACCCATGCTGCTGAAGAACTTGATCCAAATCAGGGCGAGATGACTTAGTGCCAATAAACTTTTTTTCAAGTCCTTGATCGTTTCAGGGGCAACCCTATATCCGCTCTAGACATTGATGAAACTTTTCGCGGCAGTAACCTCGAGTCAGTGGCGCGAACTTTTGTTAACCATTTTTAATAAGGAGAAAAGTCATGTCATTAGTACGATATGAACCATGGAGCCTGTTGAACCAGTTGAGCAAAGAACTTGATCGCAGTTTCCGAGGTAATGAAAACAGTGATGTCGCCACCAGCGACTGGACACCTGCCGTCGACATTAAGGAAAACGAAGACGGTTTTGTGATTGTTGCGGATATCCCGGGTGTCGATCCGAAGGATATCGAAGTCCATATGGAAAACGGCGTGTTGTCTATCAAAGGTGAACGCGAAGCAGAGAAGAAAGAGGAAAAAGAAGGTTACAAGCGTGTTGAGCGCTCTTACGGATCTTTCTATCGTCGCTTCAGCATGCCGGAAAGCGCGGATCCCAACAAGATCAACGCCAAGAGCAAAAATGGTGTGCTTGAGATCACCATTCCCAAGCAGGAAAAAGAGCAACCACGCAAGATTGAAGTACAACATTAAGCTGGTCTTAAGGTTCGTGGTGAACACTATCCGTGGTTAGGAAGTGTACATGGAAGTACAGCAAAAGGTGCCACGCACGAGGTGACTCGTGCGTGGTTTGCATTTTAGTCGTTAAAAAAAATTTAGCCTGAACTTTTACGACTGACTCAAGTCGATTGAGTTATTCGTAAAAGAACCTGAATAACTGACACAATTAGTTTGTTTTACAACACTATTCCGTCGAGAAAATTTGAATCTCAACGCATTAAGCAAAAGGTGCTGGAGAATGAGGATCGTTAAATATTTCCTGGCTGCACTCAGCCTGCAATTCATTATCATATTACCCTTGAGCCAGATGGCTTCGGCGGCCCTGCCCGTGGCCGATAGTCAGGGTCAGGAGTTACCGACGCTGGCACCGATGTTAAAAAAGGCGCTCCCCGCTGTCGTCAACATCGCCACTACAGGTACAGTACGTA
>JASFLV010000252.1:0-4928 GCA_050117915.1 Thioalkalispiraceae bacterium
ATTCGCCTTCCCTGGCTCATCACAAAAGCTCGGCGTCCTGCCTCGCCCCTTCGGGTTTCCCTTGCGTGTAGCCAACCGTCGCTCATGGCAGCGCAAGGGAATATTCCACTAGTTATCACCGAGACCACACCAAAGTATGGAAACACTTCTCTCGCTTAATGAGTTCCTCTTCCCATGTGGGGATGCGTTGGAAAAGTAAGTTATTTGTATTAACTAAAGTGCGTGCCATGGACGGCACGCTCGAATTTGATGAGCATGGACGCGAATCAAATTCGCACAAAGCAAAAACTTACTTTTCCAACTGATCGCATTCCCAACGGGAAGCAGTTTTCTTTGGATACTTTCTTTGTCTGTACAAAGAAAGTATCTCGTTCCCAGTGGGAACGAAAAAACACCTTATTGACAAGCGAAAAGAAATAAAATTAAAAATGAAAATTAAAGAAAACCTTTTATACGCTGAACGCCCAGTTCCAACCTTTCAAGCGACGTGGTATACGCAAACCTCACATGCTGCTTATGTCGATTCTCGCCAAAGTCCATCCCGGGGGTGATCGCGACGCCGGCCTGTTCAAGCAGTTGTTCAGCAAATTGACCACTGTCGTCGGTTAAGGCACTGCAGTCGGCATAGATATAAAACGCGCCCTGGGGTTCGGATTTCACTTTAAAACCTAATGCTTTAATAGCAGGTAATAAAAAGTCGCGGCGTTGCTGAAAGGCCTGGCGACGTTGTTCTAGAATTGCCTGGGTCTCGGCTGCAAATGCGGCAAGGGCGGCATGTTGCGCGGGTGTCGGCGCCGCTAAAAAGATGTTCTGGGCGAAGTTATCCACATAGGTCACATAGGCTTTTGGCACCACGCACCAGCCTACCCGCCAGCCGGTCATCCCATAGAACTTTGAAAAACTGTTAATGACAAAGGCCTTATCCGTAAAGTTAACAATCGAGCTGGCTTTCTCATTACCATAGATCAGGCCATGGTAGATCTCATCCATAAAAATCAAGCCATCATACTGATCAACGGTCTTGACGATCGATTGCAAATCATAATCACTGATCAGTGTTCCGGTTGGGTTTGAGGGTGAAGCCAGAATGACGCCGACTGTATTTTTCGTCCAGTGTTGTTCGATCAGCTCAGCCGTCAGTTGATAGTTACTGGACTCATCCACATTAACTGCGCGCACCTCACCATTTAAAAAATAACTGAAGTTGCGGTTACAGGGATAACCCGGGTCGGCCAGTAAAATGTTTTTCCCCGGCTCTACCGCACAGGCCAATGACAATAATAATGCGCCGGAGGAACCCGGGGTAATCACGACCTGTTTGGGATCGACCTGGGCCTGGTAAGTCTGCTGATAGTGCTCGGCAAGTTTCGCTTTGAGTGCCGGCAGTCCAGTCGCCGGTGTGTAATGGACATCGCCGCTCGCGATAACCCTTTGTGCGGCATCAATTACCGGTTGAGGGGTGTTGAAATCTGGCTCACCCACTTCCATGTGGACGATATCACGTCCTTCTGCCTGTAGTTGCTTGGCACGCGCCAGCAGACGCATGACATGGAATGGCTGGATCAGTGAAGCACGTTTAGAATGATATGGCATAAGCTATTTTACGGATCTGCATGCAGTTGTTTAACCAGGTCAATATCAAGATATTTTTTATTATAGGCATCGCCCTTTATTACTGTAAAAGGCTGCCCAGGTTCACCGAAGCTGTTTAAGACGATCACCGCGCCATCAAAGTTATGTGATTCAGTGTAACCATTGACCGTAATGATCGTTTTCAGCTTAGCACCCTGCGAAGCATGAATCCCGTTTTCCGAGTCTTCAAAGGCAATGCAGGCCTCGGGTGGTAAATTCATTTGCTGCATGGCATAAACATAAATATCTGGAGCCGGTTTTTTTGCTGGAACAATATCACCCGCCGCAATCACTTCAAACCAGGCTTCGCCATCTTCACCGAGGGTGTTTTTAAGCAGCGCGCTCACATTGGCCGGTGTGGTGGTGGTGGCGATCGCCAGGCGTAAACCGGCCTGTTTTGCTTCTGTTAATAGCCGCAACACGCCGGCCCGCAGTGGAATGGCACCGGTGTTTAACAACTCGGTATAATGCCTGGTTTTTGCTTGATGCAGACCGGCAATAAACTCCGTTAAGGCTTCAGGACGCTTAAACTCGGTATTATAGTTGTCGAGATAATGCAGGATGCGTTCCTTACCGCCGGTGACACTCAGCAGTTTCTCATACAACTCAACAGACCATTCCCAATCCAGACCGGCTTCGGCAAAGGCCTGATTAAACGCGACCCGATGTCCATCACGTTCAGTATCTGCCAGGGTCCCATCCACATCAAATAACAGGGCTTGTAACTGCAAAACCATCTCCTTTCTCATACAACGGCCATTTAGCAAAGGGCGCTATTGTGCCCAAACTGGCCTGCCACGTCATGAGAATATGCAAATTTGCTTTATCGTCGGCAATCACCGGTGAAATCCAGGGTAATCCCAGTGGTGTATGCTGCAAGCGCGTTTGTGAATTTTCGCCCCAAAAAAGGCAAAAAAGGCTAGATTTTTATAAAGATTGCATTAAGATAGCTGGCTTTCAAAATTCCGGGTCAATTTACCGGGCAACGAGAAACAAGGCAGGAGTACTGAATGGCCACTAAGAAGAAGGCTTCCAAGAAAAAAGCCGCAACTAAAAAAGCTGCGAAAAAGAAAGTCGCGAAGAAAAAAGTAGCGAAAAAGAAAGTCGCGAAGAAAAAGGTAGCGAAGAAAAAGGCGGCGAAAAAGAAGGCCGCTAAGAAGAAAGCAGCGAAAAAGGCTCCTGCGAAAAAAGCCGCTACTAAAAAAGCAGCTAAGAAAAAGCCAGCCAGAAAAGCCAAATCAACCAGTGCCGCTGACCTGGTCGACTTTATTCCTTACGAGGAAAAGCACGGCGAAGACTACATGAACGACGAGCAGCGCAAGCACTTCCGCGAAATCCTGCTTGCCTGGAAACAGGAGCTCATGGAAGAAGTGGATCGCACGGTGACGCACATGAAAGATGAAGCGGCCAACTTCCCGGACCCCAATGACCGTGCCACCCAGGAATCAGAATTCACCATGGAACTGCGTACTCGAGACCGGGAACGTAAACTGATCAAGAAGATCGATGAATCCCTGGAAATGCTGGATAACCACGAGTATGGCTACTGCGAAGAATGTGGCATCGAGATTGGCGTCAAACGCCTGGAAGCCCGCCCCACCGCGACGCTGTGCATTGACTGCAAGAGCCTGGATGAAATCCGGGAACGGCAAAGAGGCTAAGGATTGATTCTATCTTATTGAGATATAAGGTTTAATTAGCCGCGACGGGACACGGTAGTGCCCGTTCGCCACTGCGACGATCCATCTGCACCTTCAGCCCATTACTCCTGGCGAAGGCCATCACATAGGAATAGGCCTGTGGATCGCTCTCTTCGAGGCAACGCGCCACCACCAGACACTTCTTACCTTCAATCATGCAGGGTTTGACACTGGCAGAGTATTGCAGCCGGTGATCGCTGCCAAAACTGGCCAGCGTTGAAGAAAGACGCTCGATCCAGTCGCTGGGCCGCAGCTTGCTACCATCTTCTTTCACCCCATGAATCACGACTTTTTCCTGGTTTGACATGTTATTCCTTTAATCCATATTCTGGACTAACTATCTGAGTTATATTTAGTTAACGCTTGTTAACAAGATCGGCATATTGATTCGCCTTCTTTAATAATAATTGACAGACAGGACGCCCCATGGACGTTTTTGAGGCCATACAGACACGAAAATCCACCCGCGCCTATCTGGCCAGGGACGTCGCCCAGGAAGATATCGAGCATATCCTGAATACCGCTGCCAGGGCACCGTCCGGGGTCAATACCCAGCCCTGGAAAGTGGCCGTGGTCAAAGGAAAAACCAAACAGCAGATTACGGATGCCTTGATTCAGGCCCGGCAAGCGGCTCGCGAGCCTGAGCCGGATTACGCTTATTATCCGGATGAGTGGAAAGACCCCTACCGGATGCGCCGGATCGCCTGTGGCAAGGCCCTCTACTCGGCGCTGGGCATTGAAAAAGGCGACAAACATGCCCAGATGCAAGCCTGGGAGAACAACTACCGCTTTTTTGGTGCCCCCCTGGGGCTTTTCTTCTTTATTGATCAGCAACTCAATAAAGGCTCCTGGCTGGATATGGGGATGTTCATCGAAAATGTCATGCTCGCCGCGGTTGGGCATGGGCTGGCCACCTGCCCCCAGGCGTCACTGGCGGACTATCCGACAATGGTGCGCGAGATACTTGGCTTTGAGCAGCAATTTCAGCTCATTTGCGGGATGTCGCTGGGCTATGAAGACCCGAATCAACCCGTAAACCAGTACCAGCTGAGTCGTGAGCCTCAGGAGTCATTCACTACCTGGTTTGATTGAACTGCCTTTGATGAAGAAGATTCCGCAACAAGCTGACGCCAGCCCTTACCGAGGCCGGTTTGCTCCCTCGCCCACCGGCCCTCTTCACTTTGGCTCATTGGTCGCGGCCGTCGCCAGCTACTGCCAGGCCCGCGTTCATCAGGGCCAGTGGCTATTGCGGATCGAGGATATCGATACCCCCCGCGAAGTGCCCGGGGCCAGTGATGCTATCATCCGGACCCTGGAGAAATTCGGCTTCCAGTGGCATGGCCCGATCAGCTACCAGAGTCAGCACAGCGAATACTACCTGGAGGCACTGGAGAGACTCGAGGAATCAGGCCAACTCTATCCCTGCGCCTGTAGCCGCAAAGAAATAGCCCAGCTGAACAAACTGGGGGTTTATCCAGGGACCTGTCGCGAGGGCTTGCCTACCGGCCGTCACGCACGTAGCTGGCGGATTCGCACCCACCAGCAGATCCAGTTCCACGATGCCATCCAGGGCCCGCAGCAATATGACATGCAGCA
>JASFLV010000253.1:0-4909 GCA_050117915.1 Thioalkalispiraceae bacterium
CAACATCCAGGTAGAACAATAAGAACCCGACGCCAATCACCAACAGGCCGCCGACAAAAGCGGCAGCGGCATGGGGGCTCCAGAGTCCCATGGATTTTGCTGGCAGGGGATAAAGAAAGGTCCAGCCGGCGCCAAACTTGCCGACCAGTATCGCTCCCAGGATCATGACCACGCCGATCACAAACAACAACATATTCGTCAGAAAAATTCCCGGTGTGAGTGAGACATAGCGACGCAGGAAATACCACATGATCGAAACGCCAGCCAGGCCGGCAATACCCACCATGCCAGCGCCATGCAAGGTCATGATTTGATAGAACAGATCGGGTGATAAATCGATAAAGGTACCCTGGGTAGCACGTAAAGCTAGCCCGGCGATCATCATCAGTAATAGTACGGCAAGCGTGGTTGCAACATACAATTGTAAATAAAAACGTTCTCGTGGTTGTGCAGCTGCAGCTTGTGTAGCTTCAGACATTTGAATCCCCTTTTAATTATTTATTAGCTGGTAACACAGTGAGTGTGGCGATCATGTTGTGATGTGCAACGCCACAATATTCCATGCAAAGAATTTTGTACTCACCGGGTTTGTCGAAGGTGTAATGGAGTGAATTTGTATACCCAGGCATCGCCTGGATCTGGGTGAGCATGGTCATAGTAGAATCATAGATAGCAAAGCCGTGATTCACGTCTTTACTGGATACCTGAAACTCAATGGCCTGACCGGTTTGGAATTGTTGTTCGCTCAGTTCCCATTGCCATTGGGATGCGACCGCCTGAACAACTTTTACATCTGAATTATGTGCAGTGGCAGAGTGTGGCCAGGGAAGGAGTGTTACGCCGGTAATGATTATTCCTGCGATGATCGCCAACCAGAATAATTTACCACGCCAGGCATAATCACGCCGGGCAATTTCTTCATAGGAATCATGGTCGGTGCTGCTGAGGATAAAGATAAGAAAAACAACGGCTAATATACCAATCAGGATTAGAGTTAGATACCAGGCAATTGCATGCATATTTGTTTCACCTTAATTTTTTTTATGAATGGTTTTAAAGTAGTATTTGAAATACTTGTTTAGACAATATAGAATCAAAACAGGGCTTGTCAAGCTGTAACCCTGTATATGCACCGTTATCATGGTAAATGAGAAGTTTATCTATTCGGGGGTATAGCAAATTCCCTTATTAGTAGTATTATTTTTACTACATTAGAGATTGTTCATATAATCTATTATGCAACTGAAACGTTATACTGATTATTCACTACGCGTATTGATCTACCTGGGCGTCCATCCCGATCAGGTGATTAGTATTAATGAAATCGCTGAAGCCTATGACATTTCGAGAAATCATTTGTTAAAGGTAGTTAACGGCCTGATGGAACAGGGGTTGATTCAGACCTATCGTGGTAAAACCGGTGGGCTGCAACTGGCCAAATCGATGAGTAAGATCAATGTCGGTGAAGTGGTTAAATACATGGAGGGTAATAATCAGATCATTGACTGTCACGAGCCCTATTGCCCGATTTTACCTGCCTGTAACCTGAAACGTGCTTTACATGAAGCAAACCAGGCATTTTATAAGTCGCTTAAGTCCTACACGCTGGCAGATCTGATCAAGGGTAAACAGACTCGGCTCGTGGAATTACTGACGGGCTGAATTATAACAATAGTTAACAAGGAAGATTCTGCAAACAGGCAACCCTATGCAAAACATGTTAGAAATAATAAAACGTTTTGTTGGTATCAGTAGTAATAAGACCGGGCATGTTGAAAAACTGGTATCCGGCCTGGGTGGCTTTTTTGGTATTTATTTAATTCTATTGATTACCCGGCAATTTGTTGAAGGGACTGATGCAGTGTTGATCGTTGCCTCGATGGGCGCCTCGGCCGTGTTATTGTTTGCCGTACCCCATGGTCCACTTTCCCAGCCGTGGGCGTTGGTAGGGGGCCATCTAATCTCAGCTTTTATTGGCGTCAGTTGTTATTTGTTAATCGCCAACCTGTTTGTCGCAGCGGCCGTTGCGGTCGGCCTGGCCATAACTGCGATGTATTATTTACGTTGCATTCATCCCCCCGGCGGGGCAACCGCGTTGACGGCAGTGGTGGCCGGTGCCGGAGTGCATGAGCTGGGTTATTTGTATTTGCTTACCCCGGTTTTGCTTAATGTGGTTGTCATTCTCAGTGTTGCGATTGCTTTCAATTACCCGTTTTACTGGCGGCGATATCCCGCAGCAATCATGCATTACAGACTGACGCCGCGACAACAGGATAAAGCCAGGAAAACAGAGCCAACGGAAGAAGTACTGGCGCGTGAGGATCTGGAACATGCCTTACAACAGATGAACCAGTATGTGGACGTGGGGCATGAAGAACTGGGTCGGATTTACCAACTAGCCCGCAATCGAACCAACAACAAGTTAAGTGCTGATCAGATAAAGCTCGGTTTGTACTACAGTAATGGTAAGTACGGCAGTGATTGGTCAGTACGCCGGGTAGTGGATGAATCTGGTAATCCGGATCCAGAACGAGATCAGATCATCTACAAGGTTGTCGCCGGTAAAGGTCGACGTAGCAGCGGTACCATGAAACGCCAGGATTTTGCCGCCTGGGCCAAATACGAAGTGTTTCTCAATGAAAATTCCTGGCAGCGTGTAGCGCAACAGCCAGAACAACAGAGTCAGGCAGCTGAATCATGACAGGGAGAGATAAGATGAGCGATCGTCCCCCACCGGATTTGCAACAAGAAGATTTTCAAAATGCCTTGAAGGACCTCGGTTCCTATATCGATGTGACCATGGAAGATCTGATGCAAATCAACCGTATGGCAACCAAACATGCCCAGCTACGCCAAACCGAACAAATGCGAGTGCGCGACCTGATGACGACTGATGTTGCGACAGTTAGCCCCGAAACCTCCCTGGAGGACGCGGCAACAGTATTACTGGCAAGGCGGATAAGTGGGCTTCCGGTGATTGATGCGGAGTCAAAATTAATCGGGATCGTCACAGAAGCAGATTTTTTGACAGCCATGGGTATTCCCTGTCATCACCCGGCACATAACCTTTGGCAGACCCTCGAGTCCATGTTCAAACATCAGCCAAAGGCGGTAAAGACACCGACAAGTATTGCAGAGATTATGAACAAACAGGTCATCACAATTAATGACAATAGCACTCTGCATGAAGTCATTGATACCATGAAACAACACCATATCAAACGCCTGGTGGTGACTGACGATCAGCAAAAGGTGCAGGGGATCATTACCCGATCTAACCTGGTACAGGTGTTGTTACAGCAAATTCTTTAGTACTTCGATTAATAACCATGCATTTTCGGTAGCAGGTTGTTGATGTACTGCTACTTGTATAAACAGTATCAGAGGAGAATGATCATGTTCTCGTTTCGAATCCTTATCATCCTGTCACTGATTGTCGGCCTTTCTATTCCAACGGAGCTGTTAAGCGCTGAACAACATTCACGAACAAAACCCATCTTATCCAAGGTGCCGCATTTACAAAACCTGTTGCGCGAGGAGATGCGTGCGGTGTTACCTGCTATGAATAAAATTGTTACTGCACTCCCGATCGGTGACTGGCAGACTGTTGCTACGACAGCGGCTGCAATCCACAACAGTTTTATCATGCAGCAAAAGCTGACAGCAAAAGATCGCGAGTTACTTCAGCAAAACCTCCCCGATGATTTTATCCATCTTGATCAGACCTTTCATCGACAAGCAAACAAGTTACAACAGGCTGCAGAGCGCCATGATGCGGAATTGAGTGTGTTCTATGTCTCCAAAATGCTGAACTCATGCATGGAATGTCATCAACGTTTTGCTCCGCAGCGGTTTCCGAATCTAAAAGTGAAAATAGGTCATGAACCTCATCATTAAACGCATTTTTGTAAGTCTCTCCCTTGCAGTAGTAGTTGGCTTTCTTGCCTGGATGTTTATCATTGTTCGGCCAATAGGCGTTGAGGTTGCCACTATTCAACATAATGTTCCGGTGCAGGTCTTTGGCCTGGGTACAGTCGAAGCACGTGTTCTATCCCGGGTTGGATTTGAGGTCAGTGGTACCCTCGTTGCATTAAAAGTAGATCATGGCGATCGGATTGCTAAAGGTGCGGTATTGGCGCAGCTAGATTCGGCAAAACAACAAGCAAGAGTCACTAAGGCCGAAGCAGGTCTTGCAGTTGCAAAGGTCCAGGTGGAGCGGGCTCGTGCAGTGTTGACACAGCGCCAGGCTACCTATCGGCGACAGCAGGCATTATTCAAACAGGGTAATATTTCGCGAGAAGTGGCTGATGAGGCCAAGACTAATGCAATCGTTGCACAGGCCGAGGTCACGGTTGCAGAGGTTGCGGTGCGTGATGCGGAAGCACAGTTAAAGCTGGAGCAAGCTTTGCTGCAACAACACACACTTGTGTCACCTTATGAAGCAGTTGTAGTGGCACGGCATAAGGAACTGGGTACGGTTCTTAATCCAGGCGAACCACTGTTTACCCTGGTACAACCTGACTCAATCTGGGCATTGGGTCATGTGGATGAAGCACAGGCTGGAAACATTCGAGTAGGCCAACTTGCCGAGGTAAGACTACGTTCACTGCCACGACAAGCTATTCCCGCGCATGTTGTACGTATTGGCATAGAAAGCGACCGAGTCAGTGAGGAACGCCAGGTTTATGTCAAATGTAACCAGTGTCCGGAAGAATTTCACTTGGGCGAGCAGGCGGAAATCATTGTAACCGTAGCGACCCTCGATAACGCATTACTGATTCCACAAGTTGCTGTGGATCGTTACGATGGCATACACGGAATTGTTTGGACGGTTGTAGAGGGCGAATTACAGCGACGTAAAGTTCAGTTTGGTCACCGCACGCTTGACGGGTTACTGGAATTGACCAGC
>JASFLV010000254.1:0-4905 GCA_050117915.1 Thioalkalispiraceae bacterium
CAGGTTCTGTTCGCTAACTCCAAATTTTTCCAGCTCATCCATGGGGATATAAATACGGTTCTTTGAAATATCATCGTAAACATCACGTATTATGTTGGTAAGCTGGAATGCCATGCCAAGGTCGGTTGCATACTTCAGGGTTTGTCGATCCCGATATCCAAAAATTTCGGCTGACATAAGTCCAACGACACTCGCTACACGATAGCAATATAATCTCAACTCCTTGAAATTTGCATAACGCGTTTGTTCTAGATCCATCAGCATACCATCAAGTACTTCCTGAAAATATTCCTGGGGCAGATTAAAACTGCTTACGACTGGTTGTAAAGCCCGGCTGATTGGGTGTTGCGGTGTGGCATTGAACAGATTATTGATTTCCTCCTGCCACCACTGCAGTTTGGTGTACTTGATTTGTGGGTCAGCCGTTGAGTCTACGATATCGTCTACTTCCCGACAAAAGGCGTAGACGGCAATGATTGCGTTCCGTTTATCGTCGGGTAACGACAAAAAACTGTAGTAGAAGCTGGAGCCACTTTGGGCCGCTTTATCCTGGCAGTATTCCTGAGGTGTCATTCCTGGGGCATCATTAAAGAGATGTTCGAATTGTCATGTTATTTTTGATCTTAGCACGAGTCATATCAGGCCGGAAATAGAGAGTTCTTAGCAGTATATTTAGCCATTCTGCTCGGTTTAATACCGGGCGGGTAAAGACATCCTCCCGCCTGGAGAGTTTCTCGCAAACACACAATGCACTTATAATGGTTAGTTTTATCACCCATTTGAGTCGGCCATGCAAATAGGCGATAAGTGGTACACCTGCCAGGAGCATATCCATAGCGCGTATGAGTTGAAAATTAACCAGCTGACTGAGGTTATCGCTATTTGCTTTTGAGCGGATATTATCTTCGGTTACAGCAAATTTTTCCATTTCGTCTTTAGGGATATAAATTCTGTCTCGTAAACTGTAGTCTTCATGGATGTCCTGTAGAAAATTGATTAATTGCAATGCTGTGCAAATGTGATTTGAAAGTGTTTGTGTGGCAGGACTATGTATCTTATGAAGACGTAAGATCAATTCACCCACTGGATTGGCTGAATGATCACAATAAAAGAGTAATTCTGAAAAAGTCTCAAAACGTTTCTTGTTGATATCCATTTTGAAGGCGGTGAGTAACTTTTCAAAGGGTAATATGGGTAATTGGTATCGTCGAATCGTATCGGCTAATGCGATAAAGGTTGGGTCCTCGAGCTGGTCGCCTTGTTTAGTTTGCTTGAGCAGGGCAGCAAAACGATCAAGCTCAACGAGTCTTTGCTCATCAGGCATTGTCCCTTCATCGGCAATGTCATCTGCACGTCGGGCAAAGCTGTATATTGCAGCGGTAGCATTTCTGTGTTTTTTTGCAATTATGCGTGTTGCGGTTGGAAAATTTTCATAGTGCCTGCGCGCAAGCTCCTGACAGGATTTATAAGCGGATTGGGTTTTCTTATCTTGCATAACGATTTTGATACGTATAATAATATACCAAACAGAACAGGGGATACATTATGAAAAAATTAAAAACATTCATCCTGGGTATTATCATTGGTGCCCTGGTTGGCTTATGGGTGGGTATTAATATTGGTAAAGACAAGCCCTGGTATAGTAACCCCTTCGAAGATCGCACTGTCACAGAAAAGATCAAATCGAGTATCGGTGAGGGAGTTGAGAAGGCCGGTGAGAGCATGCAGCAGATGGGGGAAGACATCAAAGGCAAAATGAAAAAATAAAGGTGCAAAACCCCTGAGTCATTTCAATGACTCATCGATCAATTCTTTATCGAGAGGAGGTGCCGCGTCCGCCTGTTTGACGGCGGTTTCGATCTGCTGGGGTTCTTCAAGTTTTTTGCCATTGGAGATACCAAGCTCGGTGAATTTTCTCGCTCCCGGGAGTACCCGTGAGTCAAACGAGCCGACTGCACGGTTGTAAGACTTCAGGCTGCTTTCCAGGCTACGCCCCAGCTTTTGTAGATGTTCCGAAAAGCTGTTCAAGCGGTTAAACAAGTCTTCGCCGACCTTGCGAATAACTTCGGCATTTTTTGCCAGTTGCTCCTGACGCCAGCCATAGGCCACGGCGCGCAACAGGGCAACCAGGCTGGTAGGGGTGGCAAGGATGACCTGTTGTCGCAAGGCATCCTCAAGTAATTTTTTGTCGACATCAAGGGCAGAACTCAGAAACTGATCGCCAGGGATAAACAACACAACAAAGTTTGGTGCATTCTTAAATTGCGCCCAGTAGGATTTCTGGCTGAGCTCATTAACCCGCTGCCTGACATTTTTCGCATGGCGGGCAAGATGAGTTCGGCGGGTTTCATCATCGGTCGCCTCGATAGCGCTAAGATAAGCATCCAGAGGGGTTTTGACATCAACCACGATCTCGCGTTGATCGGGCATCTTGATAATCATGTCTGGGCGTAAACGGCCATCTTCAGTATTGACGTGTTGTTGTTCGTAAAAGTCACAATATTCGACCATCCCGGCTAATTCAGCCAGGCGTTTCAAAGTCAATTCACCCCATTGCCCACGCACTTCAGGGCGGCGCAGGGCATTGACCAGCTGCTGTGTTTGATCCTGCAGGCCTTGCTGGGTACGTGCCATGCTTTCCAGATGCGAATTCAACGCCCCATAAGATTCCTTGCGATCCTTTTCGATATTTTGAATTTGTTTTTCAGTTTTCTCCAGGGCCTCACGGATCGGTTTGACCAGATTCTCAATGGCTTTTTCGCGTTGTTCGAGGTCGCCAGATGCCTTGGTCTGAAAGTGTTTGAGGTTTTCCTGGGCAAGTTTCAGGAAGGATTCATTGTTATGTTTCAGAGCCTGACTGGATAAGGCGCTAAATGTTTCACTGAGTTGCTGGCGGGCCTGTTCGAAAGTCTTGAGCTTTTCCTGATGGTTTCTGATTTCAAATTCGAGTTTGGTTTTGAGTTCGGTATTTAGGTTATGCAAGGCAGAATTTTTACGCTGGTAAAGTATCGTGCTTACCAGGGCGCCGACGATAACACCACCTATTGCAGCGAGTATAATATAGAGTTGAGTATCCGTGATCATATTTGTGTATTTACCATTGTTTCCTCATTCGTAATTAAGATCCATTCGAGAATCTCATCAGGGTGGTCGATATAGGCATCTGCCTGCCAGTTAAGCGGTTCATCGTTCGCCTGGATATAACCATAATTGGCCACCATGGTTCGCATGCCAGCGTCTCTACCCGCAACGATATCACGTTCGGCATCACCAATATATAAGCATGCTGCAGCTGTGACACCACATTGATTGGCGGCATGCAGGAGTGGTGCGGGATGAGGTTTACGCTGTTCAAGTGTATCACCACATACGATGCTGCAGGCCCGGTGAGCAAGTCCTAATAGATTCATCAATGGCTCGGTTAGCCAGCCAGGCTTGTTGGTGACTATGCCCCAGTTCATGTTTCGTTGCTGGAGGTCATCAAGTAATTTTCCAATGCCATTGAATAGTTGTGTGTGGCGGGCAATGTCCTGGACATAAAAATCGAGCAGTTGCTTACGCAAAGGTTCAAACTCAGGGTGGCTATCATTAATTCCGAAGCCGAGCTCAATCAATGCCTTACCACCATGGGATACCACCGGGCGTATTTGTTCCAGTTGTAGTGTTGCACGCTGATGTGCGCGTAATGTCTGGTTCAGGGCGTGGGCCAGATCCGGCGCCGTATCGGCAAAGGTACCATCCAGATCGAACAGCACGGTTTGTATTTTGGCCTGTGAA
Source organism: Thioalkalispiraceae bacterium (assembly GCA_050117915.1). GTDB lineage: Bacteria > Pseudomonadota > Gammaproteobacteria > UBA6429 > Thiohalophilaceae > SZUA-24. The sequence continues at coordinate 3,778 of JASFLV010000254.1, forward strand.
ATTTTCTGCAGGGGCATGGAGGCAACCCGGTGATTGGGTATATCACTCAAGTTTCTGACAATGCATCAGATAATTGACATCCACGTCATAACCGAGACTATAAGTTTTGGTAAACGGGTTGTAACTCATGCCGGTAATCTCATTGACGTTCAGCGAAGCTTGTCGTGCCCAACTTGAGAGTTCAGAGGGTTTGATAAACTTCTGATATTCGTGAGTGCCTCTGGGTAATAGCTTTAGTAAATATTCTGCGCCGACGATAGCAAACAGAAATGATTTTGGGTTTCGATTCAGGGTAGAAAAGAATACATGACCACCCGGTTTGACCAGCGTTGCACAGGCATGAATAACAGACGCAGGATCCGGGACGTGCTCAAGCATTTCCATACATGTCACCACGTCAAATTGTGAGGGGTGCTGGTTCGCAAAATCTTCAGCAGTGCTCTTTTGATAGTCGACGTCAACACCGGACTCATGTTTGTGTAAGCGTGCAACGGCCAGAGGCGCTTCACCCATATCAATCCCGGTAACGGTTGCACCATGAGTTGCCATGCTCTCAGCCAGGATTCCACCCCCGCAACCAATGTCGATCACACGTTTGCCGTTTAACCTGGCACGACGATGAATATATTCAAGACGTAAGGGATTGATATCGTGCAGTGGCTTAAATTCGCTTTCTGCATCCCACCAGCGTGCAGCCAGGGCTTCGAACTTGTCAATTTCAGCCGGATCGATATTGTCTTTGGAGGTATTCTGTGTCGTATTCATTGTTTAAGCATAGCGAAATATTCGTCGCCAGATAAGTCCCATTTGAGAGGTCAATAAAGTTCTGATTAAGCGCAATTCCGTCAATAAAAATCAGCTGGGCTTATGGTTTAATCTTATCATGCCATTGTCTTGCCATGCTGGTTAACTCATTGATATCAAGGGTCAATAATTCCCGTTCTTTGAGTAGTTGTCTGCCTGCAATCCAGACATCACTGACCTGCTGACGGTTACTGGCGTAGACGACATGCGAGATTGGGTTGTACAGGGGGAGCGATTCTATATTATTGACTTCGATCGCAATCAGGTCGGCAGACTTGCCTTTTTCAAGTGAACCGATCTGTTCTTCGAGGCCAAGCGCCCTGG
>JASFLV010000255.1:0-4902 GCA_050117915.1 Thioalkalispiraceae bacterium
CCGTGGGTTGCCAGTCTTCACGTAATGACTGGTGAAAAATGCCGAGTACCCAGATGTGTGAAAACCCCTCCAGCGAGATAAACGCCTCATCACGATCATAAGGTTTCAGTATTTCAATAGTTGCCAGCAACTCTGGTGCCAAGCCAGACTGACGTGGTACTGCAAATTTCTCCTTACAGGGCGAATGTATAATACCGATTGTATTAAACGTCCACTGGCGCGTGACAATTTGATTCATACTCGTTTACAGCCGCATTTCTAAAACCTTTTTTACTTCTTCATCACTCAATACTATCGGGTTAGTTTTCATGCTACTGCCCCGAGAGTGAGTAACAACTTTGTCAAGCTCTGCCTGGTTGACTCCATACGCTTGAAGACGCGGTAACTGCATCAACTCGGTCCATTCATGCAACAAGTCGAGTAATGCCTGCCGCGATTGTGCTGCAGAGGCATGACGCTTTTCGGTCAGGACATCACCCAGCCGTGCATATTTTAGCAACGCAAGATTATCTGGCTCTCGCGCTAACATTGATTCAATGTTCACTTCTGTCGCTGCGGCAACCAGCGTCCCGCAAACCACGCCATGGGGAATGGGATAAAAAGCGCCCAGTGGTGATGCCAGACCATGCACAGATCCGAGTCCCACCTGTGCAAGGGTAATCCCGGATAACAGGGCTGCATAGGCCATTTTGTCCTGAGCATCCTTTGCTGCCGCCCCTTGCTTATACCAGTTCAATAAACTGTCTCTGGCGGCACGCAGGCCACTAATGGCGAGCGCATCAGTCATGACATTGGCTCGTAATGAAACATAGGACTCCATCAACTGGGTGAGCGCGTCCATACCATTGGAAGCAATCAGGTCAGGAGTACAGCTTTCTAGTAATGCGGGATCCACAATTGCAAACTCAGCGACCAGCTTGTCATCACGAAATGATTTTTTAAAACCATTATCGCCCTGGACACTTAAGACTGCGTTTTTGGTTGCTTCACTTCCCGTCCCCGCCGTTGTAGGTACCGCAAGGAACGGGATAGCTGGTCCCTGGTAAGTCCGTTCAGGTCCCACCCCTTCCAGATAATCCATGACACTATCATTAACTTTGAGCAACCCAGCGATCGCCTTGGCAGCATCCAGGACACTCCCACCCCCTATGCCCAATACAACATCAACACCCTGATCCGCAAAATCCTTAACCATCGCATCGATATAATGTGGTGAGGGTTCACCCAGGACCTTGCAGTGTGAATATTTCACTGAGGCCGCATTAAGATCGCTGATTAGAGAACGCCAATACGATGTTGTCTGAAATGAACTCGAACCGGTAACAATCAGGACATGCTTACCATAACCCATCACCAGCTTTACAACTTTACTGAAAACTCCTCGTCCGTATTCTATTCTCGGTAGACGGGCAATGGAAAAAGGAGCAAACGAATTCATTAAGAACAAACTCCTGTGTATTCAATTCCCTGCCTCGCTTCTGCCATCCAGTCAGCAACTGTCTCACGCCAGGTAAGATAATGTTCGGTTTGTTTATGCGCTGCTGCATCTGATTCCGAGGCATAAGCCTCATAGAGCACAAAGCGATAGGGGTCTTCTTTTAACTGGAGCACATCAAAACGCAGGTTACCCGGCTCCTGCACAGAGGCCAGGTGATTCTTTGTTGTCGCCGCTATGAAGTCATCGATGTATTGTGGTTTTACATGGACATGTACGATCGTAACATGCATATTACTTTCCTTAGTTTGGAGTTTCTAATTGGCAATATAACAACAAAGTAAATGCCTGAAGGCAACCGTATCCTGTAAAAATATGATTTTTTATTTGCATGGTTTTAACAGCAGTGGTCAGTCAGCTAAGGGCAGATATTTAGCCGAGCAGTTTGCTGATATCTCCTTTCATCGTCCCAGTTACCCGCCTGATCCCGATGAAGCGATAACATACCTGGCAAACTATCTTGAGCAGCGAATACAGGTTAAGCAATCTACAATGATCATCGGCTCTTCCCTTGGGGGCTACTATGCACAGTATTTGTCACGCCAATTTCAAAGCTGTGTAGTCATGATCAATCCAGCCCTGAATCCGGCTGTGACACTCACACCGTATATTGGTTTACAACAAAATTACTACACAAACGAAGAGTACTATTTCGGTGAAGCTGAGCTAACTCGATTACTTCAGTATGATGTGGCTAACCCCTGCCTAACGCCGGTCCCGACATTGTTATTACTGGATGAAGCGGATGAGATCATTGATTATCGGCACGCCTATGAACTATATCGGGGCTGCGCTGAACGTCATTGTTTCCCGGATGGCGATCATCAATTCCAGCACCTGGCAGAATCTGTTCCGCTAATTCGCCGTTTTTATCAACAACACGGCTAAAACCCACAAAATTTGCATACTTTTACAAATTTTCAGTTCTATAAAATCAATAACTTATATGCACAAGGTTAAATACTATTCTGGGTAAACCAGTTAACTTATTGTTTTTAAATTATTTTCTCCTGTTTAACACTATGCTAATCAGTATTGTCTAATTGAAACCATTCTAGCTAAAATTACGTCTAGGGAATATTACTGTAATTTTACCTGGGAGCTGTAATGGATTTTAAGGGTCTGTTTAACCGTCGTTCTTCATCCAATGAACGCCGAGCCAAACCAAGATTGCCAAAAGATCGTGTAATCAAAGTGCTTGTCGTTGATGATTCACGCACAGTTGTGCATGGACTTCGATCTGTACTGGAACAGGATGGTTACTATGTGATGGAGGCCTACGATGGTATGACGGCGATTGAACTGGCCAAGGCGCATCAACCTGACATCATTCTGATGGATGTCATTATGCCAGGACTCAATGGCTTCCAGGCTACCCGCAAGATACGCAAGGACCCAGCTACGCATAGCATTCCTATCATTATCATTAGTGCCACTGAACAGCCAACGGAACAATTCTGGTTAACCAAGTTGGGGGCCAATGATTTCCTGGGCAAGCCCATCATTCGCGGGGACCTGTTCACTAAGGTTGAAACCCAGCTGTACCCACGACAAGTCGTCGCTTAAACTCACGAGCGGACAGACAGGCTGTCCCTGCATCTGCCCATTTCCGGGGTATTGGTCTTATATTTCCTAGTTTATTGCCAAAAGTATATTGTCTTTAGCCTGGATTAACGGCATCCTATTACCCTATTTGCAATAATGGTTATTATGAAGGAAGTGAATGATGTTAATCAGAGCACTCTATTCTCTATTCGGCAGCTTGGCGGTCTTAGTGGCATTGCACAGTCCAGCCCACGCCCTCAACTCTGAAAACAATGTCATCACCTGGGCAGGTTGTGGTATTACCAAAAAAGCCTTTATGTCAGAACTTGCCAAGGCTTACGAAATCAAGACCGGCACTAAAGTTCAGCTGACGGGCGGCGGCGCAACCCGTGGAATACGTGATACAGTCAGTCTCCGCATGGACATGGGCGGTAGCTGTCGAATGAGTTTACCTGGTGAAGATCGCTCGGAACTCCATGCCTCATTACATCCTGTCGCCTGGGACGCCCTGGTCGTTATCATTAACAAACGAAACCCGGTTAAAAACCTCACCCGTGACCAAATCAAGGGTATCTACATGGGTAAAATAACTAACTGGCGCCAGGTTGGTGGTCCTAATGCAGCGATACATCTATACATCCGCCAGGGCAAGATCTCTGGTGTAGGCTATGCCATTCGCCAATACCTGTTTGAAGATTCGCAAGCAAAATTTAAAACTAGAAAGAAGTACACCAAGCGTTCTTCAGGGCCTATCGAACGGTCTATTGAAAAAGATCTCAGTGGAATTGCTATCACCGGTGTGAGCTCAGCACGTAAACGTGATGTAAAGATTATCAGTATGGACAACCATGCGCCTACTTATGAAAATGTGAAACAAGGTAAATATGGGCTATACCGACCACTCTACCTGGTCACCACACCCACACCTTCTCTTAAGGTTAAACAGTTTGTTTCATTTGCTCGCTCCAAAGAAGGTCGCAAGATTATTCGCGAAAATGGAACTGTGCCCTATATGGATGCACCCCATCTCATGTCAAAAATGCTGATCTACGGCTTTGGAGTTAAATAAGCAGGGTTTTACAGCAATATAAAGACCTATTATAAATACGCACTCACTCTCAACACGTTGGGAGCTGACTGCAACCCTTGTTGAGTCATTTTATGACGCAGTATTGTCGAGCGGAGTAAATTCTATCGCGTGTAAAACTGTTTGAAAACGTCACGAGCGAAGGCAAGACAAGGCATAAAATTGCGAAATAGCGGAGCTTATAGATAATAAGTGAGTATATTGAGCCATTTTATAACGCAGTATTGTCGAGCGGAGTAGTTTTCAAACAGTTTTCAGGGACGATGGGCAGAAGCAAGATAATCATGACTCGCCATTTCTATCAAGCGACTAACAGTTCGATCAAACATCCCCTGTAGCATATTACCCTGGTACAGGTTTTCTGGCTTATCCTCTGCAGTCGCAATCAATTTCACTCGGTGATCATATAATGCATCGATTAAATGCATAAAGCGCTTGGCCGCGTTATCCTTGGCGGGAAGCAATATCGGGATGTCACTAATCACCACTGTATGGAATTGTTTGGCAATTTCCAGGTAGTCTTTCGCCGCACGTGGCGTATCACATAATTCCGAAAATTCAAACCAGATGACGTCTTCTGATAAGGCAATGGTTTTAATCTCTCGTTTGTGTATATGAAGAGTTTCTGAATAGCTTATCGAGGTCGGAGACAACTCGTTAAACTTGGTATTGAGCCAGGCCTGATTATTTTTTTCTTTTTCAATCTGGAAGGTACCACCCTTTTCAAGATGTAACAGACGATAATCTGTTCCTTTACCAAGATCGATTTCAACAG
>JASFLV010000256.1:0-4893 GCA_050117915.1 Thioalkalispiraceae bacterium
GAGGAGGCAAAAGTCAGCGCAGTTTGCATTGGATAGACATAGAAAGAAACATGCCAGTACGTGAATTCTTCCCGGATGGGACCATATCAGAACTGGTATTCAAAGGAAAAGAAAAGTTAAATAACAGAAAAACAGAAAAATGGGAATTGTCAGTTACTCATACCGATGGTCAGAAAGTACGTTCATTACAGTGGTATGACCCGGAACTAATGATGACTATTCGGGAAGAAATGCAAGGCGGTTTTGTTCGTGAGTTACGTGATATTAAGACTGGCAGCCAGGACAAAAAGCTGTTTGAAGTGCCGCCTGGTTATAGAAAAATCGATCAGCTGCCAGCTTACTTATTACCACCTGAGTCTGGGCCCCGGCCTGGTTATAACTATTGATGAAAAATATGAGTATGAAGCAAAATGAACAGCTACTCAGTAAATCGTTTTATTCCGTTAATGGCTTTAGTGATTGTGTTATCTGTACCAACCGACTATGCGTTGGCTGGGGATCCGAGATACTCCAATCGCCATCCGCAGCCCTGGCCACATCCAATGACAGTCAATCCCTATTATCCAGGGCCAGGTATTATCTCAGGTTACTCAGATTATCCAGGTTACTACAGACGCGGCTGGCCACAATGGTATATTCGTGGACGGGTCAACCGATTCGGGGATTATCGTCTCGATATAAAACTCCGCGGTATCAGCCACTACGATATGTACAGAGCCTGGTTGTTAATCAACGCTTACAGGTATTAATAACTAATGGCAACTAAAAACAGAAATGGAATGATCACTGTAATTGCCAACCTGAAGGGCGGGTCAGGGAAAAGTACGGTGGCATTTAATCTTGGTTTGTGGTTACAAATGAAAGGTCAGCCTGTCGTGGCCTATGATCTGGATCCACAATGTACTTTGAGTGATGTTGCTGAAGTGCGTCGTGAAGAAGGCTATGCACCACCATTAGTCGTATATCAAGACCATGGCGAGCTCACTGAGCAGTTAAACATTCACCCAGGACAAGTACTAGTGGACGTGGGCGCAGCGAATATGAATGCCATGATCCAGGCGATTGCTGTTGCAGACCGGGTAGTGATACCTGTTCCTCCCAGCCAACCGGATGTCTGGGCGACACAGCGTTTCTTGCAGATCGTTGATGAGGCAACCAAAAATAAGAGTAAACGACCTGATTTATTTACATTTGTTAATCGTGCAGATACCCACCGTGCCGTTCGGGAATCAGATGAAACTCAAGAAGTGCTCGAGCAGTTACCCGGAATTGAATTAATACCACACCGTCTTTATCAACGAACAATATACCGGCGCTCGTTAAGTGAAGGGCAAGCTGTGTTCGAATTGTCGAAACGCAGTAAAGCGGTTGAAGAGTTTTCGAGATTAGCGCATGCCCTGTTCCCTGATGTTAAGACAGGCAATGATACAGGAAAACGACTACTTTAAATTGAGGATAAACCATGAAAATAATTCGTTTTATTTTGAGCCATACATTGCTATTGATCTTCCTCATTGCTATTGGCATGGCATATCATTATCGGGCACAGCTATTTCCCAATAAAGTCACACAAAAAATCGATGATAGTGTTCATCAACTGTTGGTATTGTCCAGGCTGGCAACTGATGAAAGTCAGAACGAGAAACAGGAGCCAAAGCCAAATCTAAACCCTGAATTCGAGGAAGCACCTGATGTTAAACACAAGACAGTAGAACAAAGCGGTGATATTGACTCACAGACTTCTGTAGCAGGAACTGGCGCCGCAGAAGTACCTGTCGAAGCGGAGTCGATACCCTTATCTTCACAGGTTGCGATGGACGCTGCACTAGATGAGTCACTACAGGCAGCAGGGCAGATAGCTGAAGAAATTCCAGGACAGATAACCGAGAAAACTACTGATCCAGCTACAGCAACAGAAGTTGCTTCATCTACAGCAACTGAGTCTGATTCAACGACATTAATGGCAGCAGCTCCAACAAAGGCGGCTGAGCAGACATCGGCAGTATCGACTGATAAACAGGCAGTGGCAGACTCACACACAGAGCTGATTGAACAGGCACGGATGGCATATCAGTCAGGTGACAGCGATAAATCCATCGATCTTTATAAAAAACTTATCGATTTAGATCCCGATAATCCCAATGCTTATGGCGAACTGGGTAACGTATTTTATACAAAAGGCGAATGGAAACAGGCCGGAGAAGCATATTATGAAGCAGCCCTTCGATTATTAAGCACCGGTCAATCAGGGCAAGTACTGTATCTATATCGTGTTATTTATGGATTGGATCCAGAAAGTGCGGAGAAATTACGAAGTCAAATGGGTAGGTAGCTATCCACACGCGAGGTTGTTATGACAGAGTCTGAAAAGTGTGATGAAAAGCAGGGTGGTTGTGGCGGCGATCCCAAGGATTGTCAACGTGATCCGGAAGAATGCAGGTCTGAGATGAATGCCAAACGTGCTGCAGGTGAATCTATGGAGGATTGTCTGGGACGCAGTCTGGAGTCACTATCCTCGGCATTCACCTCCAGTGCCAGACGCTGGGAAACAATTGTCTATCCTTCGTTGTTTGCTTTTATCATTCTGGCAGCCTACGGGTTTTATCTTATCTACAACCTGACATCAGATGTGAGCAAAGTAGCTACCTACATGGAAACTATCTCTACCAATATGAATAATGTAGCAGTCAATATGCATTCAGTGTCACGTAATATGGTGGTGATGACACAAACTGTAGATTCACAATCCGCTTCAATGAAGGAAATGACACTACATATGCGACACATGAGTATGTCAATGGGGCAAATGCGTTACGATCTGTCGATTATGAATAACAGTGTCTCACGACCGATGTCGTTTATGAATACCTTTATGCCCTGGTAGATATATTAAAGTTATAAATTAACTAAAACATAGGTGAATTGTTATGTTTGGAGCAAGCAAGGAAATTCGACATCGGTTGCATAACCTGGAAGAACATTTACAAAATGAAAATCCATTGCTGGTAGATGCCGTAAAAGGGTTTAAAGATCTTGACCATGTGGCTTACCGGCTTGGTTTGTTGAGTAGGGAAGATTCTTACACAACCCAAATACCATGGTGGCCCCTGGTCTCGGTGTTGGGGACATACTCTGCTGGCAAATCGACGTTTCTCAACTCCTATATAAAATATCCTCTGCAAGATACAGGGAACCAGGCGGTTGATGAGAAATTTACTGTGATCAGCTTTGCCAATGGTAATGAATCTCGGGCCTTACCGGGTATTGCCCTGGATGCTGATCCACGGTTTCCATTTTATCAGATAGCCGATGTACTGGAAAAAGTGGTGCCGGGAGATGGCTCACACGTCAACTCTTACTTACAGCTTAAGACTTGCCCCAGTGAACAGTTAAAGGGATATATTTTTATCGACTCACCTGGATTCGATGCCGATGCACAACGTACCTCAACGCTAAAAATTACTGATTATATTATCGATCTTTCTGACCTGGTCCTGGTCTTCTTTGATGCACGCCATCCAGAGGCGGGCACGATGCAGGATACTCTCGAACATCTTGTATCAAATACGGTCAATCGTAAAGATGCTAACAAGTTTATTTATGTACTAAATCAAATGGATGCGACGGCCCGTGAAGATAATCCGGAAGACGTGGTTGCCGCCTGGCAAAAGGCCCTTTCCCAACAAGGTCTGACAGCAGGAAAATTCTTTACTATCTACGATAAACAAGCCGCAACCAGTAGTACGAATGCCAGTCTTAGCGAACGTTTGGAAAATAAATCGCAAAACGACATGGATGAAATCGTGAATCGCATTCAACAAGTACACGTTGATCGCATTTACCGAATTCTTGGCAATCTCGACAAGCTGGCGCGCGAGATAGAGCAACATACTGTTCCAAAATTACGCGATTTAGTAAAACGTTGGGGTAGAGGTGTGTTGTGGCGAGATGCTATTGCCTTTGCCCTGCTTGCGGCTGGCGCATTCGCTGCCTTATTTGCGGGAGGACTATTTCAAGGAGAGGAAAACTATTCGGCCTGGTTATCAAACTCAATCAAGATGATGAGTGAGAATATCTGGTATCCGATAATGGGTGGTATTCTATTATTTTTGATACTGTTATTAATCCATCATGGAATGCGTGTTTTGTCATTGCGTGCTGTTTTGCGCGAGTTGGATAATGATCTCGATGAAGAAAATATAGCAACATATAAAAGTGGTCTAATCAAGAATTCACATTTTATGCGAAGCATCTTTCGTCCAGAAATAGTGGGTTGGCATCGTTTTACACGTAATCGGTTACATTCGATTCTGGAAAAAGCGGATGAGGCGATACAGAAATTAAATGATCAATACACACGTCCATCTGGACAAACTGTCAGTGAATAGTGAGGAATAACACATGAGCGAAAACCGGGACACCTCAGCGGAAAATCAGCATGAGTCACATGCCAAGCTCCAGCCGGACGAAGTAAAAGAAAAACTCAAGGACATGGGGGTGATGCAGGATGAAAATACAATACCGACAAAAAAGGCTTCACCTTTTATAAAGGAAAAATGGCTGGTGTTGGTGGTTGTAGTGGGCGTGTTGGTATTTTGGTGGTGGATTGCCAGCAATGGGCAACCTGATATTGAACAGATTCGCAATGAGCAGACCACTTCAAGCGTCGCTAATAACGAAACGGCTACCACATCTTCATCATTGCCTGGTGGACCGACACCAGGCTTGCTTCCAGGCGAGGTTCCACCGCCAGATTTCCAGCCTCGGTACGATTCAATGCCAACACCTCCCGGGAATCCACCCAGTGCGACAGGTTCAAATGGACAGTGGACTCAGCCACCGCCAGGGACGATGCCACCTCCTAATTATCCAGGGTATTGGCCCCATCCCGGC
>JASFLV010000257.1:0-4853 GCA_050117915.1 Thioalkalispiraceae bacterium
CAACCGCGACGGCGCCTCCCGCTAAACTGCCCTGTAAGAATGTTCTACGTTGCATGATAACTCTCTCCCGTTGCTTTTATAGTGTGTACACCCATTCAGTGACCGCATCGATTTCTTTATCTGAAAGAACTTCGTGCTTACCAAATGGAGGCATAATTGAATTAGGATTCGCTTTTGTCGGATCCGCAATTTGGGTTCTCAGTTTCGCCTTGTCAGGGAAGCGAGCCTTCATCGCAACAAGAGGTGGTCCAATGTTGCCGGGCATTTCTGCACCTTCATAGGCATGACAGGTAAAGCAGTTACCTTTCTTACGGTTTTCGGCAATTTTCTTGCCCATAGTTACTTGATCATCCGCAGCCAGAGCGCTTTGGGTAGGGATAAAACTCATCGTTCCAAGCAGTACCGCTACAGCACTGGCAGTGGCGATCATATTGGCGGGTTTCCGCATGATCTCCTCCTCGTCAAAGGTTTTTTATAAAAAGATGACTTACAAGTTCTGTAAGTATTTCCATTATTTTTAAATTACAACAAATGCTGCAATCGGCTTAGCATACATGAACTATCAACGTGTGCAAGTGCTCTAACAAAGATTAGTTAATTAGCGATATCTAATAAAATAAACAGATATCAATTTGTGGTAGGCGGGATTTCTTCCTTAATGTGACGCAGTTTTGCCTCCAGTTTAGAAGCGGTATAAAAATCATTATTGATGGCTTTTAAGGCAATATTAATCTGATCGATAGCCTGGTGAAACTGGCCACGCTGATAATAGTACTCGGCCAGGGCTTCATGTGACTCTGCAGTTAAGTTGAGCGCTGCTTTGGTTTCAGCCAGGTACTTATAAAACACTGGGTTTTGTGGTTGTGTTTTTAAAAAGATTTCCAATTCTTTGTTGGCCTGTTTGTATTTTTTTTGCTTAATCAGAACGTCGATATAATCGTGCAGAATGGACTCATTCCCGGGATAGGTTTGCAAGGCGTGCTGATAGGTCCTGATGGCGGCAGATGGATTTTGATCCTTGAATTGAATCTCTGCTTTGGCTAGTAAAAAAGCAATCTTATGTGGGTATTCTTTCAGTAATACCTCAATCTGTTGGTAAGCCGTCTGGTATTTTTCCAGCCGAGTCAGACTGAGTACATAACCATATTGGGTGGCGACCAGTTCCTCACCGGTTTTCGTTTTTAATGCTTCCTGATAAGTCTTTAAGTTGCTCTTTTTATCAGAACTGGAAAGAGCAAGAATACGGTGCCGCATGATCTGGTAATCCAGAGTGGCCTGGCTTTTGTTTTTCGGCAGCTGGCGGGCACGATCACGGGCGTCGGAGATTCTTGAGGCGCTGACCGGGTGGGTGCGCAGGAACTCAGGGACATTGATGCCATGCAGGCGTGATTCGCGTTCGATCTTGTCGAAGAAGCTTGCCATGTCCTCAGGATTGAAACCGGCTTCAGACAGAATCTGAATACCGATGCGGTCGGCTTCCTTTTCATTCTGGCGGGTAAAATTGATTTTTTCCCTTACCGATACGGCAGCGGCAGTGGCTAAAGCGGCTTCACCAATTTCACCTCCCTGGCCACTCTGGCTACCCAGCACAATGGCAGCAATGATGGCGGCGAGAACCGGCAGGCTGCTGGACTGTGCGCCGACATCATAGGCTCGCGCATAATGACGTTGCGTAACATGGGCGATTTCGTGGGCAACCACGGAGGCCAGTTCGCTCTCTGATTCGGTTTGGGAAAACAGGCCATAGTTGATCCCGATAAAACCACCGGGCAGGGCAAAGGCATTGAGCGAATTATCATTGACCAGGAAAAACTGAAACTGATTATGGGCATCATAGTCATGCTGTGAAAGGAGCTGATAACCCAGGTGGTTCAAATAGTCAGTCAGTAGCGGGTCATCCACAATCAGGCCCGCATGACGTAAATTCCTGACCACCGTAGCCCCAGTCCGATACTCTTCAGCCGGCGTAATGATCGCACCACCCTGGGTACCCAGATCAGGCAGGTCCACGTCCTGTGCCTGACCAGTGTTGAGCGTGATAATGCCAAGTGACAAAATTACAGTTTTGATCAATTTGTTCATTATCTGCATTATAAATAGAACAGCCTGAATGGGGCCTAAACGTCGCAAACTTTAATAACTCTTTGTTTTTCCGATTGAATAAATAATGTGCAAGCTACTCTACTATGACAACTAAAGCTGGCCATAGATTCAATATATGGTAATATATCTCAATATTAATGTGGCTTGTTACTTTACTGGAATGATCATCTTCTGAATTCTGTAATGAGGCAACAAAAAAATACTCTGGATTTTTGTTGACGTTGTATGTTCAACTTTAGGATAGAATAGGTCAATTATAAAATTTACAACTTAAGGAGCTATTAACATGGCTGATTTCGATCAAGAACTGGATGCAACTGGTTTGAATTGCCCACTCCCGATTTTGCGTGCCAAAAAAGCACTGGGTGGCATGAGCGCGGGTCAGGTACTACATATTATTGCGACTGATCCAGGTTCAGTGAAGGATTTTGAAGCGTTTGCCAAGCAAACCGGTAATGAACTGATGGAATCAAAAGAAGAGGGCGGAAAGTTCTTATTCTTAATTAAAAAAGCCTGAGTAATCAGGCTTTTTTTTTTGTCATATAAACATACACACGCATTTTACATGGAGGTGTGACATGTCTGACAAGAAACTGGCGATCATCGCCACCAAGGGTACCCTGGACTGGGCCTATCCACCATTCATTCTTTCCTCGACTGCGGCTGCACTAGGATACGAGGTACAAATCTTCTTTACCTTTTATGGTCTGCAACTGTTAAAGAAAAAGCTTGCTTTACAGGTAAGCCCACTGGGTAATCCCGGTATGCCGATGCCGCTTGGCATGGACAAGTGGTTTCCGGTATTAGGAACCGCGATTCCCGGCATGCAAAGCATCATGACCATGATGATGAAAAACAAAATGAAGGCCAAGGGCGTGGCCAGTATTGAAGATCTGCGTGACTTGTGCCACGAAGCGGATGTGCGCATGATTGCCTGCCAGATGACCGTGGATCTGTTCGATCTCAAGCATGAAGAGTTTATTGATGGTATCGATTACGGTGGCGCCGCAACCTTTTTTGAGTTTGCCGGTGAGGCTGATATCACTTTGTATATTTAATAATAATAGCGCCCCATCATGATGGGGCGGTTATTTGTTTCTTGATAGTGTCCTGAAGTTAGAATTTTATTGTTGCACTCAGACCAATCAGGCTGACATCTGATTCATAGGTACCGTTGTATGCAGTTGTCCCGTTGGCGTCCCCACCAGCAAACGGTGTGCTTGAGTTTAGTGTTCTATCATCAACATCGACATACATGTAAGCATATTCGATTTTCCAGTCGTCAAGCTCATGGCTGGCACCGATACTAAACAGCTGACGGTCTGCATCCGGCACACGGGCAGAAAAGTTTGCATCGGGCTGGGGGGTGTTATCGTATGAGTAGCCGAGTAATAACTTGGTCCCCGGAGTAATTTTCCAGTTGAAGCCCAGGCGATAGGCCCAGCTGTTTTTCCAGTTATTGGTACTGACGCTGCCCAGCGTATTCCCTGTTGAGTCGGTAACATTAATTTCGTTGAAACTGCTCCAGCCAGTTCGATCAGCATTAAACTCAATACCTATTTGTTCTGTTGGTTTGTAGTGAATACCGAGTTGCAATATATCCGGAAATTCCAGCCTGGCTTTTGCAGAGATCACAGACGAACCAATCCCGGTTGCATCAAAATGACCTTTAATATTGGTTGTTACGCTACTGCGGTAAGACAAACCAAAGCTAAGGTTGCCCATTTTTTGTAGCAGCCCAACATTCATACCGACACCGGTACCCGAGCCCCGGACCGGGATTGCCTGCGTATTCAGATTCAAATCAACCACATCATAAAAATCGATACCAATCGCAATACTACTATCCTTATCGATCTTGTAGGATAGATTAGGATTGATATTGAACATTTTGATGCGGCTCAGCTGTGGTTCTAGTGGATCGGCTGCTCCAGCAAATTGTGGAAAGGTTTCATCGGGCCACTCGGTTTCCAGACCAAAAGGGGAATTGACCAGGATTGCAAATCCCATTTTGTTGTCGCCGGTGGTACTGACGATAAGATTCGGCACGAGAAAAGTATCTTCTCCAACTCCATCGGTGCGTGTTCCACCATCGGGTGTCACCGTCGTCTCGTAACTGATGTGATTGATCCCCGCCATAACATGGTTGCCTTCATGAAAACTGATGGCGGCCGGGTTATACGGGAGCGAACCTAATTCTTCAGTGTTAGCAACTAAGGTATTAGAAGTAGCGGTACCGGTGACACTGACTTCAGGTATTCTGAAGCCACTTGCATGTGTGAATGAAACAGGCACAGCACACACAAAAATGGCGGCGATAACTTTTTTATTCCATGGTTGGAGCTGATGCATAGTCTCTCCCCTATTATTAGTCCTGATTTCCATAAGTTCTTTTATAAAACTATTATGCGCCAGGTTAGCCAATAATTTCACTTATTTTTTTCACCAGCACAATAATTATCTTTGAATTTTATTTACTTGACATCAAATTCTATCGGGTGTCTTATAAGTAGCATAATTCGCTTGGAAGCGAAGACATAGCATATTAAAAATTTATAATATTGTTGATAACGAGCTAGCAGGGAAGAAAAATAATTCATGCCTCTCGTTTGTTTACTACAAAGTGTGCAGGAGACATCATCATGATCGAAAAACCACTTCGATACGGTTTACTCATTACGCTGGGGCTGTTCATAAGCGCATCTGTCAGTGCCACGAATGGCTATTTCGGACATGGCTACGGGACAAAG
>JASFLV010000258.1:0-4843 GCA_050117915.1 Thioalkalispiraceae bacterium
CCTTACAACGTTGCACTAATGCCCTGGCAGAACTGGATGCGCTGACCAACCTGGCTGAACGCGCCGATACCCTGAACCTGCGCCCCCCCGAACTGATAAATGACAGCATTATCGATATTAGTGAAGGTCGCCATATTGTGCTTGAACAAAGTATCGACCAGGCGTTTACGCCTAATGACCTGAGCCTGGATGAAAAAGATCGCATGCTGATCGTGACTGGACCCAACATGGGTGGCAAGTCTACTTACATGCGGCAAACTGCACTGATTGTCCTGCTGGCCTATACCGGGAGTTATGTCCCGGCGGCATCCGCGCGCATAGGCCCGATCGATCGGATCTTTACCCGGATTGGTGCCTCGGATGATATCAGTCGTGGTCGTTCCACGTTCATGGTAGAAATGACTGAGACCGCCAATATTCTGCAGAACGCGACCCGCAACAGCCTGGTCTTGCTCGACGAGATTGGTCGCGGGACCAGTACCTTTGACGGATTATCCCTGGCCTGGGCCTGCGCTATTGAACTGGCCAGTGAGATTGATGCGTTTACCCTGTTTGCTACCCACTATTTTGAACTTACCGGTTTAGCCGATGCACAACCCGGTATACGTAATGTCCACTTTGATGCCATTGAAACCGCTGCTCAACGCGATAGTCAACCAGGCATCGTCTTTAGCCACCAGGTCAAACCCGGCGCAGTAAATGACAGCTATGGTTTACAGGTGGCCGCGCTGGCAGGTGTGCCCCGGCATGTAATTGCAAGCGCACGGGATAAACTCAAGCAACTGGAAAACAGCAAGGGCAGCAACAATTCCGGCTCACACCCAGCCAAACAACAAGCTTCCGGCCAGGACAATCTCTGCAACCCAATCAGCGAGGAACTGAGCAAACTCGACCTGGACGAAATCACCCCCAAACAGGCGCATAGCCTGCTGTATAAACTCAAATCAAAGCTGGATAACTAAAATCACTCGAAAAATCACGGCCAAGGGATTACCATATGGCCCGTCGATTGGGACCCGTGCTGGTCCTGAACATGATTAAGCCAGTGTTTCAGGAGAAATAAATGACCTACGTCGTCACCGAAAACTGTATCAAGTGTAAATATACCGATTGTGTAGAGGTCTGCCCGGTGGACTGCTTCCACGAAGGCCCGAATTTCCTGGTGATCGACCCTGAAGAATGTATCGACTGTACCCTGTGCGAACCGGAATGCCCCGCCGAGGCCATTTTCGCCGAAGATGACCTGCCAGATGATATGCAGGAGTACCTCGACTTGAACGAAGAACTGGCCAAAGATTGGCCGGTGATTACCGAGATGAAAGACCCGCCCGCCGATGCCAAAGAATGGGATGGCGTCAAAGGCAAACTGAAATACCTGGAGCGCTAATCGCTTAACTCCTACAAGATTACACTGGCGATTTTAATCAACTTGTTATAATAATTGGCCATGTCGGCCATGCAGCACATCCATTTCCTTGGGCAGGGACAGCCTGCCCTGTCCCAAATCGCGAGCCATATCCTTAATCAGTCACCAGACGTTCCGGACCTGCATAATGTCCAGGTGATATATCGTGATTCACGCTTGAACCCGGCCCTGCGCCGAACACTTCTGGAGACCGCCAGAGAACAGCGGCAACCTGCCTTATTGGGTCCTTATTTTTATACCCTGGAACAATGGCTGGCACCGTTCTTACCCATTGAACAAACAATCTGTGATGAACAGACAAGACTCTTGATCCTGGTAGAGGCACTACTCAACTCACCAAAATTACTCAAGCAGGCCAATCCCTGGTCGCTGGCAGACAGCCTGTTACAGTTATTCGATGAACTCACTCTCAACCGAATCGAAATCACCAGCGATCTGACTGAATTCAATAATCAGCTGATCCAGTGGTATGAAACCAATCGCTATAATTTTTCCGGCTTGCAACAGGAAGCGGAACTGATCCATCAACTCTGGTTTGCCTGGCACGAGCAATTGCAGGCCCATGGCTATCTGGATCCTGCCACCGCGCATATCCTGGCACTCGACGCGAGTCTTGGATTTGATTTTAGCCAACACCATCTACATCTTGTCGGCATCGAACCTGATAGCAAAACACACCAGGATTGGTTAACAAAGATCCTGGCTAAACAAAATGTTCATTTATGGATTCAGGGTTGTCCAGGCTTTGCACAAGGTGAAGTCCGCTTTGAGGATGATCTCTATCGGACAAAAGACAAACTGAACGTAGCCTTCAAGCTGCAACAGCCATCCGATGCCTATCAAAAAATATTAGCTTCAATATTTTCCCGGAGTGGACCACTCAAAGAAAAGGCGCGAAGCTTTGCCAGCCAACAACAACAAAGTCCTTTAAAGGATCGCGTTACTGTATTTGATGCCCATAATGCCGAGCAGCAGGTACATGCGATTGAGCTACAGGTTCGTCGTTGGCTACTGGAAGGTAAACAGCACATCGGGATTGTCAGTGAGAATCGTTTACTGGCAAGACGCTTACGTGCCCTGCTAGAACGCGCAGATATCCATCTGCAGGATAGTGCCGGTTGGGCCCTGGCCACGACCCGCGCCGCGGCAAGTATTGAATCACTGTTATTATGTATTGAAGAAGACTTTGATAAAGACGCCCTGCTGGATTTACTAAAATCAGGCCTGCTCTATCCTCAGCAGGATCAGGATGAGCTGAAGAAATTAATCTATCGTCTTGAACATGACATAATTCATAATGAACAGATCACCAATAACCTGGCACGTTACAAACAGGCGATCATCAATCGCCAACAACGCCTCGAAGAGATCTGGAGTTTTAATCCTGCGAAAATCATTGATTATCTCGATGCACTCAATGAGCAGACCCTGCCCTTACAGAAACTTTATCGAAAGACTGCTGGTGTTCAACAATTTGTTGTTGGCCTGCTGGCAGTACTGGAAAACCTGGGTATTAGCGATAACCTACAGGAAGATCCAGCCGGACAGGCCATTCTGAAATTGCTCGATGAAATGTCGCTTGCCTCTGGGCAACAATCCATACAGGTCAACTGGTCGCAATTTCGTTCCTGGCTATCACGTAACTTTGAGAGCCGTTATTTTCAACCTGCAACCAGCAACACCTCGGTTCGCCTGTTCAACCTTTCGCAAACTGACTTTGAAAATTTTGATGCACTGGTCATTGCTGGCCTGGAGCAACATGAGCTACCTGGTTCTCCACCGGTTCTTCAGTTCTTTAACAACCAGGTACGCCAACAACTCGGTTTGACCAATTATGAACAGTTTCAGGAAAAACGATTGAGACTTTTCATCAACCTGTTATTGAATGCAGAGACGATATTGCTGACTCACCGAAGCACACAGGATGATGAACCTGTCATTGCCAGTCCCTGGTTATTGTCGATACAACAGTTTCATAAGAATGCCTATGGCGATAAACTCGATGCTGCAGAGCTACAAGCGATATTATCTACCCAGACTGCTCAGGTTATTCGTTGTGATAGCCACACATTACCAGAGAAACAACGACAACCCGGGCCAATCGTTCCAAAGGCTCTGATCCCACAAAGCTTTTCAGCAAGCAGCTATCAACAATTGATGAATTGTCCCTATCAGTTTTTTGCTGCGCAATGCCTGCAACTCAAACCACCGGAAGAGATCCAACTGGCACTGTCTAAACGAGAATATGGTGAACGCGTTCACTTATGCCTGCAAGCCTTCCATTCTGATATACCCCATCGGCCTGGCCCGTTTCAATTACCCCTGACGCGTCAGAATCGGCAACAAGCTATCGAACTAATGCAGGAGATTGCCAGCTCGGTGTTCAAGCATGACCTGCAGGAAAATTATATACATAAAGGTTGGTATCACCAGTGGTTGAAGGTTATTCCCGCCTATATTGACTGGCATATTGACAATAAACAGAACACTACTGTGTGTCAGACCGAAGTCAAACTGGAACGCGCTTTTATAGAAGAAAGAATACTTAAAGGTCGACTCGATCGTATTGACAAGCAAGATAATGAATACGAAATCATCGATTATAAAACAGGACAATTGCCGACTAAAAAAGACGTACTCGCCGGTGAACAGGTACAATTACCTTTTTATGCACTGCTGACAGACCCAGAGTCGATGCCAGTCAAGTCGGTAGGCTATCTTGCGATTGGTAAAGACACAAACTTCAAGGCTATGTTTCCATTTGAGAAAGACGAATTGTCTGAGCTTGCCAATAATGTCCTGGTACGTCTAGAAGAAATGGTCTTTGAAATCGAACAGGGACAGACCCTGCCCGCCTGGGAGAATCGCAAGGCATGCGAGTACTGCGATATGATGACGCTTTGCCGTGTTGGGACCTGGCATGCATAGCTAGCTGGATATTTTTCAGTATAAAAAAAAGCGACCCATTGGCCGCTTCTTTAATCACCTTTCGGGCCCTCCCGCCCGCTTTTATATCCCTGCAGATTTTCTGGATCTTCAACGTCCATTTCGGCATCCTGCCGCTGCTTGTGTTCCCTAGGTTTTTCCCTTCAGGCTATCCCGCCTGCTATCACGTCTCCCTGTGTTTTTATTGGTGTTATTATTGCTGGTGCTTCTATCTAAAATTCACAAATCAGCCAGGACAATACACATACAACAACGTTGCTGAGTATTTACAGACTCGAAAATGCACTCCATTGCATCTCGACATCAGCCAACCTTCGAGAGTGCTTCATCATAACAAGAGTATTCGCTAAATAATCGTTGATTTAGTTACAGAATGTTTCATTCAAGACTCTGGCCGACATTCCAGTCGGGTAAATACTTTAGTAAATAACCTGTTGAATATACGCATGAACTCAGCAAAACCCTGCAGCG
>JASFLV010000259.1:0-4839 GCA_050117915.1 Thioalkalispiraceae bacterium
CCTGCAACAGTACCAGGATCAGCAACGCCACTACCGCGATTCTGTTTGCTTTCAAGAATGGTAAAACTGCCATTACCATCACGTACCTCACGGAAGATATCACTTCCTGAATCGTTGACGGCTATCTGTCGACGCGGACCAATCTGTATATGCCGTTGACCATCATCACCATGATAATCATAACCACCGTTGGCATTTTTCGCGAACGGTTTGAACTTGCCTTTGTTACCAGAAAACAAAAACTCACCATTGCTATCCGTTGCATTGGCAAGGGCCACCACCTCTTCGAGTAATTGTGACATCTCTTCGGCGATATAACCGCGGGTTTCATTGGTCTGGCCAGCATTATTGGCCTGAATAGTCAATTCCCGAATTCGATGATAAACCTCGACCACATCCGCCAGGGCCCCCTCTTCAAGGGTCAAGCGAGTACGAGCAATATTAATATTTGCCTGATACTGTTCTGCGGTTTTTAATATCTCATTGAGTTTGACGACTTTGGCAGCGGCTACAGGATCTTCCGAGGGCTTGGTAATCTTTTTACCAGTTGCGACCTGTTCCTGTACTTTACTCAGCTTGGCCTGCTGATCGAGCATTGCATCAATCGCTACTTTTTGAAATTGATTAGATGACACTCTCATATAATCACCTGAATGCGTCCAGTAGTACCTGGAATGTTTGTTTTGCTGCGGCAATCACCTGGGCATTGGCCTGGTACAAATTCTGAAAACGAATCAATTCTGCCGCCTCTTCATCAAGGTTCACACCGGATACGGCTTCACGCTCTTCTATCGCCTGATCGAGCAACAGGCTTTGTGCTTTTCGATTCAAATCCAGCTCATGGGTGCGACTACCCACTCTTGAAACCAGTTGTCCATAAGTTTGAGTATAATCCGCCGTACCATTCATTAACGTAGGTTTGATTTGCAGTTCGGCAAGCGCCAGGGCATTTTTATTATCACTGGTGCCATCCTTGTTAAACTCGATACGGAAAATATCACCTGCCTTCGGCTTCCCTGTAACCTTAATATGAATACCGCGATCAATTCCGCCTGCAGTCGGGAATATTTGTGTCCCTTCCCTGGCATCATAAGCTATCGGTCCTTCTATACCACCTAACTTATCAGCCTGACCAGCTTTTTCATCACGCACCCGTTGCGGAGGAAGTGCCGGTATCGCCGTCTCTCCTGTCTCACTGGCAGGCACCGCTGGAGTTGCACCGTCAATAGCATTGAGATCGATGGCAGGGTCATCTGCCGTTGCATCAAGTTTGACCCTGACAGGTTTGCCTGAATTATCAAGTATCTCGAAGTTACTATCATCGACAAATCGAACCAGGTAAGGAGGGCTTAACTGGCCTGCCGTAGTTTTAAATGTTGGGTTATCTGTAGAAGTTATTTGCGTAACTTCGATGTCAGCATCACCCAGGTTGTCGATATCTGCTTCAACTCGGATAGGTGACGATGCAGCAATTTCAGCGCCGGAGTGAATTTCTACACCGAATAATTCAGCTGAACGTCGGGTTGGCTGGATAATGTATTTATCCAGCTCCTCGACATTACCTCCACCCTTAATCGTAATTTTAATCCCATCATCCTTGATTTCCTGGGGGAGACTTGAGAAACGGCCAACAACTTTTGCATCATCAATACGCAATAACTCATATTGCCCCTGGATATAGGTAAGTTGATAATTGCTTGCTTTGAGTTTATCAACGTCGATGACCTCAACATCCAGTTCCAGGTCACCTTTGTTATTCATACTGGGTAAAACAATGGGCGAGTCGATATCAATTTCCGAAAAGAAATTTCTGCCTATTTGGCTATTGAGATCCATACCCAGCTTGTGCTGTTCATTGAAGGTCTTAGCCACGCCTATGGCGATACGACCCAGTTCATTCTGAGTCGGGTCCAATATTTCATTTCTGAATTTGGTAATCCCGCCTAGTGCCCCACCGGTCAAATACTGGGTAATTACCGTGTTGCCTCCTGAACCGACAAATACCACTTCAGACTGGCTGGGATCATATTCATTCAATTGTACATCCAGTTTCGATGCGGTATCAGCAACAACCAGTGTCTGTCCATTTCCCACGAATACATTCATGCGATCGTCTTCCTGGATGGTTGTCCTCACATTGATCAACTCTGACAACTGCTGCACGAGCCGATCTCGCTGGTCCAGTAAATCATTTGCGGGTTTGTCCGTAACTTCTCGTGAACGAACAATTGCATTATTTAATTCAGCAATACCCTTCGCGAGTTCGTTGACCTGGCCGACCATAACTTCCATATCTTTATTTGTAGCCGAGCGTAGACTATCCAGTCTTGTGTTCATGTGTTCAAATCGATCTGATAAGTTCCTGGCTGAACTCAGCATTACCTGTCGCGAGGCAGTGGAAGACGGATCATTTGCGAGTCCATTTACGGACTGAAAAAAGTCAGACAACGATGGGGCCAAACCAGCCCGGGGGTCCGCCAGTAAATTATCAACCTGGGAAGTAAATTCATACGATTTATCCAGAAACTTGCTTTGTGAAGTCGTATTGCGTAATTCAGATACCACAAATTCATCGTAATGACGGCTAACATTATCTACCAGTACGCCGGTACCGATAGAACCATTTCCCGAAAAAGTTGGTTTTCTGGCTTCCAGTTCAGCACGTTGACGTGAATAGCCTTCAGTTGTCGCGTTAGCGATATTATGTCCAGTCGTGCTTAATGCTCGCTGTGCTGCGATAACACCTGAAGTACTTGTACCTAATAAGTCACCGGCCATAGCTTAATCCAGTATTTAGCTCTCCATCAAATATTCAGAATAGGGTGCCGCAACAATCTCACGCTGATAAATATCAATCACTTTATCTGCATAGTTTGGGTCGGTTGCATAACCTGCGTTTTGCAATTCCTTTGCGTAGGCCTCAGGATCTAAACTTGCTTCTCTTGCCTGCTGGTAACGTGGGTTATTCTTTATAAAATCGACATAGTCCTGAAAACTTTCTTCATAAGAAGAATAAACACGAAATGACGCACTCTCTTTTTGCGCAACACCATCGCGATACTCCAGCGTGTTAACTCTCAGGCTATCTCCATCCCAGTCGGAACTGGCTTTGATATTAAAGAGGTTATGACTACTCTTGCCATCCACCTGCTTTTGCACATACTGCCCCCAGCCCGTCTCAAGTGCTGCCTGGGCTATCAACACCTGCGGGGCTACATCCAGCTGGCTGGCTGCCTTTTCTGCATAAGGCATTAAGGTCTCAACAAATTTATGATGCGATGAAAATTCATCAGGATCAGAATGAGTTTGAGTTTGATTGATAATATTACCTGTGGCGTTATTAAAATCACCTGTGCCAGTCGAAGATAATGCTTGCTTTGTAATTGCTTTGTCCTGCTTATTTTCAGAGACAGATTGACCCATATTGCCTGATAGCTGTTTTACTAACATATCGGCAATACCGATCCCGTTTTGCTCACTCATTTGTAACGCAACTTGTTTATCATACAAATCACGATAAAGTGCACTGTTATTCGAATCAAAAATCGGATCGCCAAGACTTGCCTGACGCATACTCTTCAACATCATATTTAAATAGAGGCTCTCAAAATGCTTGGCAACTTGTCTAAGAGTGGTCTCTGGATCGTCCCTCGCCTGCTGGCGAAGCGAAGCCATGCTTTCAAAATCACTAAAAGTTGCCTGTTTGGTATCGCTTATCATCTTGTTAGCCTGTTCAGTAGCCCCTGGTTTGTGCTTCGAATGCCGCATTAACGGCTCGTTCCAAGCTTTAATTTGCAATATGCTTGCCAAGTCCAGTTAATTTATAACCCATTGTTTTTAATAGATATTATTCAGGCTGGCGGCAAGCTTTTGCAGGCCGAAAACGGCAAAAACGGCAAACCGCACATCCCCTGTTTATTTAACAGAGGACATCCGAGTTCCAAGTGAGGTTGTTAGATAACGATAAGTTCAGCACGTAATGCCCCTGCTTCCTTGAGGGCCTCGAGAATAGCCACCAGGTCACCCGGCGCCATCCCCACTTCATTCACACCACGTACAATATCATCCAGCGTCACTCCCTCATTCACTTTAAACATACGGGATTTATCCTGGCGAATCGCAATATCAGAAGAGGGTGTTACGACTGTTCTGCCACGTTCAGCTAAAGGGCCCGGTTGACTGACATCAAGCCGTTCGGTGATCGTTACCGTCAGGCTACCATGTGATACCGCCGCTGGCAGTACCCGAACATGTCGACCGATCACCACGGTACCGGTTCGCGAATTTATAATTACACGGGCGGAGGCTTCTGCAGGTCTAACTTCCAGATTTTCAAGCAACGATATAAATGCAACGCGTTGCGCCAGATCCTTCGGCGCCTGGACATTAATTGAACCTGCATCCACCGAATAGGCCGAACCAGGTCCCAGAGTTTCATTGATCACCTTGGTGACTCGATTGGAGGTCGTAAAATCCGGCGCACGTAAATTGAGTGTCACCTCGCGTAACTGACCAAATGGCGTCTGAACTGCTCTTTCAACGATTGCACCGTTGGGAATGCGGCCCACGCTCGGCACATTGACCGTAACACGTGAACCATCACTCCCCTCGGCCCCAAAGCCACTCACTATAATATTGCCCTGGGCTATGGCATATACCTTCCCATCAATACCTTTTAGGGGTGACATGAGAAGACTCCCTCCGCGCAGACTGCGGGCATTACCAACCGATGAAACGGTAATGTCCACAGTTTGTCCTGGTTTAGCAAAAGCGGGTAGATCAGTATGAATCGATACGGCGGCGACATTTTTTGATTGTAGTGATACACCGGGAGGTATG
>JASFLV010000260.1:0-4839 GCA_050117915.1 Thioalkalispiraceae bacterium
CTTAGAAGATACTTGATTGATATGTGTATTCGATTTGTTAGTTAACATTTAACCTGTATGGATATTAAACACAAGAAAGAAAAGACAATTATAGGATGGCGTGAATGGGTAAGCCTGCCTGAACTTGGTATTGAGAACATCAAGGCGAAAGTCGATACAGGCGCAAGAACATCAGCCCTGCATGCCTTCGATCTGGATGTTATCAATAATAATGGTAAACGTACTGTTAAATTTAAAATGCACCCACTTCAGGACAACAATGAATACGTTGTCGAATGTCAAGCTGATGTTATTGATGAGCGTAATGTTACAGACTCCGGTGGTCATAAGGAACGACGTCTGGTCATCAAAACCATGGTTGAAATTGGTGATAAAAGATTACCGATCGAAATGACTCTAACAGATAGAGATACAATGAAATTTAGAATGTTATTAGGGCGTACCAGCTTAAAACGCAATTTTGTTGTTGAACCTGGAAAATCTTACCTTACCCGGCCAGACATAAAAGCATAGGAGTAAATATGCGAATTGCAATTTTATCCCGTAACAAAGAGCTCTACTCGACTAAACGACTCGTGGAAGCGGCCGAGCAGCGTGGCCATGAAGCGATTGTATTTGATACCTTGCGTTGTTATATGAATCTTAGCTCAGGAAAACCATCGATACACTACAAAGGCGAAGAGTTAAATGATGTCGATGCCGTAATTCCACGCATAGGCGCCTCGATTACTTTTTATGGCTGCGCGGTTCTACGTCAGTTTGAAATGATGGGAGTCTATCCGCTCAATGAATCGGTAGCCATCACCCGTGCCCGCGATAAATTGCGTTCAATTCAACTTTTATCCCGCAAGGGTGTCGGCATTCCTGTTACGGCCTTTGCCAACCGCCTGGATGACATCAAGGATATGATCAAGATGGTCGGCGGCACCCCGGTGGTTATTAAACTGCTGGAAGGCACCCAGGGAATCGGCGTTGTGCTCGCCGAGACACAAAAGGCGGCTGAAAGTGTTTTGCAGGCATTTATGGGACTTAGAACCAACATCCTTGTCCAGGAATTCATCAAGGAGGCAGGGGGTTCAGACATACGCTGCCTGGTGATAGGTGGTAAAGTCGTTGCTGCGATGAAACGCCAGGGCCCGGAGGGTGAATTTCGTTCGAATCTACACCGTGGCGGCACGGCTGAACTGGTGAAACTGACGCCGACGGAGCGTAAAACAGCGGCAAATGCTGCAAAAATAATGGGACTTAATGCCTGTGGTGTTGATATATTACGTGCTAAGCGTGGTCCAGTGGTGATGGAGGTCAATTCCTCTCCAGGACTGCATGGTATCGAGGCCGCTACCGGCAGGGATGTGGCGGGGATGATGATTGAATTCATTGAGCAACACGGGAAACCACACAAAACCCGAACAAAGGGCAAAGGTTGATACCCCTGAGATGGAACCCATAACAATCGGTGACACTGTTATCGAACCAGGTACACGTACCACGGTGCAGATACCTATAGCCTATCTGTACACACGTACCCCGATGGATATGCCCATCCATATCATTCATGGCAAGAAAGACGGACCAAAATTATTCATCAGTGCTGCCATCCATGGTGATGAATTAAACGGCGTGGAAATAATCCGGCGCCTGCTTTTGCAAAAATCCATAAGAAATCTGCGCGGAACATTAATCGCGATTCCCATCGTTAACATGTTTGGCCTGATTCAGCACTCTCGCTACTTACCCGATCGTCGTGACTTAAATCGCTCTTTTCCCGGCTCTACCAAGGGTGCTCTTGCTGCAAGACTGGCACATATTTTTATGGAAACGATTGTTAAGACTTGTGACTATGGTATCGATATCCATACCGGTGCCATTCACAGAAGCAACCTCCCGCAAATCCGAGCCAAACTGGATGATGCGGAAACCGAAGCGCTTGCCTATGCGTTTGGCGTTCCCGTTATTATCAATTCAAATGTACGCGATGGGTCTCTTCGTGAAGCAGCAGCAAATAATGGTGTTAAAACGCTGCTTTATGAGGCAGGAGAGGCGCTACGCTTTGATGAATTGGCGATTAAGGCTGGCGTGCGTGGTATCGTGCGTGTTATGCGGTACCTTGAAATGCTCAAGCCTAGCAGTCGCAAAAAAAAGGTAAGAGAACCTTTTGTTGCGCGCTCACGCTATTGGGTTAGAGCACCGCATGCGGGGGTAATACGTGATGTAAAAAAACTGGGCGATTATATCAGCAAAGGTGAATTACTTGGCACTATTTCAGACCCGACAGATATTTTTAACCAGAAAGAATTCCCGGTTAATGCTGATAGAGGAGGGATTGTAATTGGTAAGTCGAATCTACCGTTAGTCAACGAAGGTGACGCAATATATCACATTGCCTATTTCACTGACTCTACAGAAGTAGCGCAGGAGCTTGAAAGTTTCCAACAGGACTTTGATATCAGTTTTTAAATCAAGAATTAAAGTGAATACATGCGCTCTAGTGGATTTTTAGAGGAGTATCGAAAGTGCAGGTTGCATCTACAAAACTAAATATTTTCATGACAACTTTTAGTTTATTTATTCTAGTTAATACAGCAATACATGCTAAAGATACCATTGGCTGGGTCGAACATGTTACCGTTCATCCTGGTGACCTGAAATTAAAAGCAAAAATAGACAGCGGAGCACAAACGTCTTCAATACATTGTATATGTCAGCGTATCGTTGATAGAAATGGTGAGAAATGGGTGAATTTTACAGTCACAAATTTCAAAGACGAACAAGTCACTCTTGAGCGAAAAATTGTCCGCATGGCTACAATCAAGCGCCATTTTGGTAAAGCTCAGGAACGACCCGTTATTAAACTTGGAGTTTGTATGGGGAATAAATATAAAGAAATTGAAGTAAACATCGTTGACCGGAGCGGGTTAAATTACCAGATGCTCGTCGGGCGTAACTATCTGGCAGGTGATTTCCTGATCGATAGCGCTGCAACCTTCACTGTCGAGCCTGATTGCACTGCGTATCCTGAAGATTAACCTGACACTTCGACAAAAGATGCGCGCACTATTTAACTGCTTCCGGCACAGGGCTGCTAATAAATTCTTCAGTAATCATCCAGCGATTCATTAGTTTCGCGGCCACGAGGTCGCCGAATACATTCACTGCGGTACGACTCATATCAAGCAAACGATCGACACCCATTATCAGCACAATCCCGGCAGCGGGAATGCCCACGGTTTCCAAAACCATCGCCAAAATTACAATGCCGACACCCGGGGTGCCGGGCGAACCTATAGAGGCACCTACAGCTGTCACAATGACCAGCAACAATGCGCTCATACCAAGATCAACCCCAAAAATTTGAGCTAGAAATATGGTTGCCACCCCCTGATAGAGCGCCGTGCCATTCATGTTAATTGTTGCGCCTAAAGGGATGACGAACTGTGAGACGGAAGGGTGCACATGCAGTTTATCTTCTACTGTTTTTATCGACAGAGGCATGACCGCAGCAGAACTGGAGGTTGAAAAGGCTAATAATATGACATCACGTGTATTGCGTAAAAATGTAAAGGGTGACTCGCGGACTACTAAATAGATGACGAGCATATACATAATTAACAATAAACCCAGGCCAAGTAAAACGGTGCCTACATAAACACTCATCCCTAAAAGTGCATTAAGTCCAATTTTGGTTGTGAGCTGTGCCATTAGCCCAAATACAGCAAATGGAGCAAGCCGCATC
The DNA here is from genome assembly GCA_050117915.1 of Thioalkalispiraceae bacterium. Lineage (GTDB taxonomy): Bacteria > Pseudomonadota > Gammaproteobacteria > UBA6429 > Thiohalophilaceae > SZUA-24. The sequence continues at coordinate 3,734 of JASFLV010000260.1, forward strand.
GCCCAGCCGACAACCGTCATACATACCTCTTGCAATGATTCCATTAGATCGAGCAGCGGTTTTGACTGAGAAGACTTCATCATCACCAGCGCGATCCCCATAACAATTGCAAACAAAACAACCTGCAGCATTTGCCCTTCTACCATCGAGGTCAGTGGATTACTGGGGAGCATGGTAACCAGCTTTTCAGGTAATTCAGCTAATGTTGGTGGTGTAACTTCAGTCGTTGTCGCCAGACTCTTGCTATTGGCCGTAGCAGTAGCCTTCATGCTGCTAGCATCAACAAAACTACCTGGATTGACAACCTGGGCAACACCTAAGCCGATAATAATAGCGATAGTGGTTGTAACAACAAAATATAGAACAACTCCCAGCCCCATTCGACGTAGCTGTTCAAAACTCTCGCTGGCAGTGAGCCCACGGACCACGGAAGCAAAAATTAGTGGGATTACAATCATTTGAATGAGTGTCAGAAAGAGTTGGCCGGGCAGGGCTAACCAATTACCAACCGTTGTTGCAACATCTGGTTTAACCCAACCTGTTGTTGGGCCAATCAGCATCCCAACAAGAATACCGAGAACCATGCCAATCAGGACTTTGAGCCAAAGACGCCCCTTGACGAGTCTGTTCAGGTGTGCGCTGAGAAATGTTATAGGATTATTGGCCATATTGGGTCTTGAGAACAAATAGTTATTTCTGATTAAGTTATAGTGAAGTATATTTAAACCTTATCAAAGCTTAGATACAACCCAAATCTATTACAATATAAGCAGCGTTTTATGCGGAACATCATTCTTTCAATATCATCTCTACTATTTGGTAATTCACTGTTCCTGATGGGGATTGGCCTGCTGGGCACTTTGCTGGGCATTCGTGCAGGCCTGGAAGGCTTTAGCTCGACTATTACTGGCATCATTATGTCGTCCTATTTCTTTGGCTATGTGTTGGGAACTTATATCTGCCCTGGGGTTATTCAGCGCGTCGGGCACATTCGTGCATTTGCTACCTTTGCCTCTATTGCTTCGATTGCTGCAATTCTTTACGTCATGTTTGTCAATCCAGCCGCCTGGGTCGTATTTAGAATTCTGACGGGAATCAGTATCGTC
>JASFLV010000261.1:0-4834 GCA_050117915.1 Thioalkalispiraceae bacterium
AGGTACGTTGCCGTGAGATACACCAGTCAGGACGGCCGTCGACCATCCCCTCGATACGTGCCTGCCCCCAATCCGGTAGCCATTGGGTATTTTTAATCTCCTGCATCGCATCACGACGCAGGTTCTGTTGATCCATACTAATGAACCACTGCGGTGTTGCACGAAAGATAATCGGGGTCTTGTGTCGCCAGCAATGCGGATAGCTATGTTGTAATTTTTCCGCGTGTACCAGTGCATTATTAGTACGCAATACTTCTAGCACATCATCATTGGCCTTAAACACATGCAGGCCTGCAAACAACGGTGTGCCTTCGACAAACACACCATTAGGACCGACCGGGTTGTCGACTTTCAGATGATACTTTTGACCGACTACATAGTCATCCTGACCATGGCCGGGGGCAGTGTGGACACAGCCGGTACCAGCATCGAGGGTGACATGCTCTGCCAGGATGATTGGTACTTCACGATCGTAGAATGGGTGTTTGAGTTTTAGATTCTCTAGTGCTTCACCGGAACAGGTGCCAACTACCTGGAAGTCATCAAGTGCATATCGTTGGGTGCAGGCTTCAACCAGATCACTGGCCAGGATTAAACACTCTTCACCATGTTCACCCACACCTGCGCACTTTATTATGCTGTACTCGATACCTGGATTAACGGCAACACCCTGGTTGGCCGGTAAAGTCCAGGGCGTGGTGGTCCAGATTACAACAGAGATATCATCACACAGGTGTTTATGATCGAGATGCGCTAATCTTGATTTCAACCCTTCCAGGTCCAGGATCGCAAAGCGCACATCGATCGCAGGCGAGGTTTTATCCTCGTACTCGACTTCCGCTTCGGCCAGGGCCGAACCGCAATCGGCACACCAGTGCACCGGCTTGAAACCTTTATGCAAATGGCCCTTGTCGATGATCGTTCCGAGGGCACGCACAATATCCGCCTCGAATTTGAAATCGCTGGTCAGATACGGATGATCCCAATCACCGATCACACCCAAACGCTTAAAGCCATTACGTTGGCCATCTACCTGTTTGGCGGCATAGTTGCGGCAGGCATCACGAAACTCCTGGGCGGTCACTTTCTTACCCGCCTTACCCACCTTTTTTTCCACCTGTAATTCAATCGGCAGACCATGACAATCCCAACCGGGAATATACGGCGCATCAAACCCGGCCAGGGTACGTGACTTGACGATAATGTCTTTTAATATCTTGTTGACTGCATGGCCGATATGAATATCGCCATTGGCATACGGCGGGCCATCATGTAACACAAAACGGGGTTTGTCCTTATTCGCCTCACGGAGCTTGTCATACAGCTTCATGCTTTCCCATTGCTTGACCTGCTCAGGCTCACGTTGAGCTAAATTGGCCTTCATGGGAAAAGCGGTCCTGGGTAAATTGAGTGTGTCTTTATATTCTGCCACGTGAATTCTCTTTCTGGTTTTCTTTTAGTTTTTCGATTCTGTTTTTAAAACGGTTTGTTGTTGATCCTGTTTTGTAAAGAAAGCTTTCGCATCCTCAACATCTTTCTCTATTTGTTCAGTTAGCGCTTCCAGCGTGGTGTACTTCACTTCATCACGCAACTTGTGCAAGAAACTTACCTGCAGGTGTTTGCCATAGATATCCCGATCAAAATCAAACAGGTACACTTCCAAAACAATCTTCTTGCCATCCACGGTCGGGCGTTTTCCTAAACTGGCCACACCTGGCAAAGGTTCACCTTCCAGACCAAACACTTCGACGACAAAGATACCCTGCATCGGGGTTGCCTTGCGATGTAATTCGATATTGGCAGTGGGGAAACCCAGCTGTCTGCCCAGCTTTTCACCATGCACAACGCGGCCACTCATCCGATAATCTCGGCCCAGCAGGCGCTCGGCCTCGTCCAGCCTGCCCTGCTCCAGCGCGTGGCGAATCCGGGTACTACTGACCCGCTCACCATCAATACTGAAAGTATGCATGTTCACCACCTGGAATCCAAATGCTTCACCGGCCTTTTGTAGCATGGCAAAGTCACCTGCGCGCCCCTTGCCAAAGCGAAAGTCATCACCGACGACCAGGTAGTTAATTTTTAGTGCCTCAACCAGAATCTTGTTAATGAATATCTCGGCAGGCATCTCAGCCAACGCTTTATTAAATGGCAAACATAAAACCTGATCTACGCTGAAACGACGCAGGGCCTGAAGTTTCTCACGCAGGCGAGTTAATCGCGCTGGGGCTTTAGCTGGCTGAAAGTACTCCATGGGCTGCGGCTCGAAACTGATCAATAACGACGGCAGACACATATCCGCGGCCTTTTCCGCCAGCTGTCCGATCACGGCCTGATGGCCCAGGTGGATGCCATCAAAATTACCAATCGTCGCCACACAACCCGGGTAGTCCTCTGGCAAATTGTAAATTCCACGAATAAACCGCATGAGTTGGTATAGTACCTAATGTCCTGTTCAGGACACTATTATATAGATGCTGAAGTAAATGATCTCCCTCCCCGATGTAGTAGCCAGAAAAGTATTTCCGCTACCCAAGACCGTCAACAGCAGGGAAGCTGTTGTCGAGCGTTCAGGGACGTACTTGCAGCGTGTCTTGGGGTAGTGGAAATACTTTTTGGCGGTTACTCGTTATGAGGTGAATTTTAGTGCTGTGCCCGGAATTTGCCGAAGCGAAAGCCAAACAGATACAGACCAATGAAATAGGCCAGTGCCCCGGCCCCCACCCAGACCAGCAACATGATGGCCCGTTGCCAGTAGGGCCAGGCAAACCAGCTCTCCAGAGCGGGCACCGCAATGAGCAACATGCCCACCATCAACGCTAACCCCGTAAGGATCTGCAGGGCAAAGGCCCCCCAGCCACTGCCCACCTGGTAAACCCCCTGGCGTTTGAGGGTCACGAGTAAGGTCCCGGCATTGAGAAAGGCCGCAATCGCCGTCGCCATCGCCAGCCCGGTATGGGGTCCGGCCCAGCCATAGTGCAGCCAGGGCAGAACAAAGGCAAAATTCAGCACCATGTTGACGACCATGGCGGTAATCGCAATGCGCACCGGGGTTTTGGTGTCCTGGCGGGAGTAAAACCCGGGGGTCAGCACCTTGACCATAATGAAGGCCAATAAGCCGGACGCATAGGCGAACAGGCTCAGCTGCGACATCAGCACATCGTGTTGCCTGAACTCGCCGTAATTAAAGATCGTGGTCAGCAATGGCCCGGCCAGCAGGATCAAGCCCGCCATCGCCGGCAAGCCGATCAACAGACTCCATTTAATCCCCCAGTCCAGGACCTTTGAAAATCCTTCTGGATCAGTGCTGGCATGATGCTGGGAGAGGCTCGGCAACACCACGGTGGCAATCGCGATCCCAAACACGCCCAGCGGAAACTCCACCAGTCGATCGGAAAAGGTCAACCAGGACACCGAGCCATCCGGCAGCAGGGTATAGGCGATGATCAGGTCGAGCATCAGGTTGATCTGCACCACTGCGGAGCCCAGGATCGCCGGCCCCATCAGGCGGATGATCTGCTTCACCCCCGGGTGGCTAAACCCCCATTTCGGCCAGGTCAGTAATTTGAGTTTGGCCAGAAACGGAAACTGGAACAGCAACTGGACAATCCCCGCCAGGAAGACTCCCCAGGCCAGGGCCATCACCTCGTAGCCCGCTGGCATCAACGGCGCCAGCCACACACTGACCCCGATCAGGCAGAGATTCAGGAACACCGGGGTAAAGGCCGGCACGGCAAAGCGCTGGTAGGTATTCAGCACCCCCCCGGCCAGGGCGGTCAGCGAGATAAAGAAGATATAAGGCAGGGTCAGCACCAGCATGTCCGCAGTGAGCACTAACTTGTGCTGGTTATCGATGACCCTGGGGCCGTATTCCAGGAGCAGCCAGGGGAAGACCAGAATCCCGACAATGGTAATGCCCAGCAGAACCAGTGCCAGACTACCGGTCACCCGGCCGATCAATTCACGGACCGCATTGTCGCCCTGCTGCACCTTATATTCACCTAAAACCGGGACAAAGGCCTGGGAAAAGGCGCCCTCGGCAAACAGCCGACGCATAAAATTGGGGATTTTGAAGGCTACCCAGAAGGCGTCTAAGCCGGCTCCGGGACCGAACACGATGGCCAGTATCTGGTCCCGAATCAGGCCAAATACCCGTGAGACCAGGGTCAGACTGCTGAATACACTGGCAGAGCGCAGGAGTCCCATGTTTAATCTAACCGCTTGATTATTATCGTTCTTTTACCGGATCGTCTCATGGCCGCTATTATGGCATGAGGTTATGGCGAAAGGACATCAAAAGCAGGCGAAAGCGCGATCAATTTCGGTAAAAACATTGCGATACGGCGGCAAAACGTCCATAATACGCCGCTTTCTGACCTGGCCAAATGACTGCCAGGTAAACGAGCCAATTTATATTACTAGGAGAGACTTTTGGCCAATTCAGCACAATCACGCAAGCGCGCCCGCCAAGGTGAAAAGAGCCGCCAGCACAACGCGCCGTTACGTTCACGTTTCCGTACTGCGATCAAGAAAGTCCAGGCCGCGGTCGAAGGTGGTGACAAGCAAGCTGCCGAAGCCGCTTACAAAGATGCCGTTTCTATCATTGGCAAGACTGAGAGCAAAGGCCTGATCCACAAGAACAAGGCTGCCCGACATAAGTCACGCCTGAACAACCAACTGCGCAATATGTAAGTTGCGTGGTTAAGTTAGATACAAAAAACCGGCTTTATGCCGGTTTTTGTTTTCAAGGGGTCAGAGTACTTGAAAGAAGGTTTAACTTCAGGCCTGCAACATCACCGGGATGGTGACCCGGACATGCAGCCCCCCGCCATTGCGG
>JASFLV010000262.1:0-4830 GCA_050117915.1 Thioalkalispiraceae bacterium
CGAGTATCTTTTTCATTAAACGTACAGCCGCTTAAAGTCTAATACAGGCGTGCTGTGCTCCCAGACCTCATTAAAGTGATGCATCAGACCCGAGGCAGCTAATGGATTATTAAAGTTAGCCACGCCCTCGTAACGGCTTGCCAGTTTACGATGAAGCAACCCCCGTTCATCAACGATCAGATATGATTCAGGATTCGCGCTATAGTCTTCATGCACTTTGCGTAGTTCAAAGCGACTGGTCAATCTGCGTGACAACTCCAATAGTCTATGTCCTAATTTGATCGCCTTATCCGGATCGATGACGAGAAAGCGGATCTTTGCCCGGTTATCCTTTAATGCCAGAGTACGAACTGCATCGACAAATTCGGTAGAATCAAATATACGTGGGTCGAGATCGCGGGTGAAGACATCAAGACGATGACTGGCCTGGCTGACCAGTTGCACCGCCAACTGCTGATTATCATTACTCGTTTCAAGCATGATATCCTCAGAGCTGACTCCAAGTCGCGCATCAGCCCAGTTGTTTTCATTTTTATCACTCATATGCAAATTATAAAGGATTTGGTTGTGGATGCCAGTCAGCAGGGCAGGTGGCGCTATCAATGTAGTGACATAATCATACCCTGCTGCAGGATGCCTGCTTCGTGACATGGGTTGTCTCTAGGAGAAAAGCCATTCTTTTAAGCGAGTATAATCTATTTTGTAAGTTGCTTAGCCAGACCAATATAGGTTGCGGGTGTCAATTCCTTGAGGCTGTTTTTTGCCTGCTCAGGAATATCAAGTGTTTCGATAAATACCTGCAGACTTTCCCTGGTGATACGTTGTCCGCGGGTGAGTTTTTTGAGTTTTTCATACGGTTCAGGAATATTGTAGCGTCGCATTACAGTCTGAATCGGCTCGGCAAGTACTTCCCAGTTATTGTTTAGATCATCCAGCAGGACCTGTTCATTAACTTCCAGTTTGGATAATCCCTTCAGGGTAGAATGATAAGAAATCAGGCAATGCGCAATTCCCACACCCAGGTTCCGAAGAACAGTTGAATCGGTCAGGTCGCGTTGCATACGCGAAACCGGCAATTTGATTGCCAGGTGATCAAAGATGGCATTGGCAATACCGATATTACCTTCAGAGTTTTCAAAATCAATCGGGTTAACTTTATGTGGCATCGTTGATGAACCAACTTCACCTGAGATGGTTTTTTGTTTGAAGTAGGCGAACGATATATAAGTCCAGATATCACGATTGAAATCCAGTAAAATGTTATTAAAGCGCATTAACACATGAAAATATTCGGCTATATAATCGTGTGGTTCAATCTGGATAGTCATGGGATTAAACTTAATCCCCAGGTCAGTTACAAATGATTCCGCAAAGGCTGGCCAGTCTACATCAGGGTAGGCAGATATATGCGCATTATAGTTACCGACTGCGCCGTTTATCTTGCCCAGGATCTCTACGTTTTTAAACTGTTCAACCTGTCTTTTCAGGCGATAAACAACGTTGGCGATTTCTTTTCCGACCGTTGTCGGGGAAGCAGGTTGCCCATGCGTATGCGCCAGCATCGGTACATCTGTTGCTTTCTTCGCCAGCGCCGTGAGATTTTCAGTCAGCTCATCAATGACCGGCAATAAAACCGTATCACGGGCGCTTTTTAACATAAGCGCATGCGACAGGTTATTAATATCTTCAGAGGTACAAGCAAAGTGAATAAACTCACTCACCGCCATAATCTCGGTATTATCTGCGATCTTTTCTTTCAGAAAATATTCCACCGCTTTAACATCATGATTGGTGGTTTTTTCGATGTCTTTGACGCGTTGCGCATCCTCAATTGAGAAGTCAGTTATGATTGCATCAAGACAGGCGGCGGCTTGATTGGAAAAAGCAGGCACTTCTTTAATCGATTTTTCTGCTGCCAGATGTTGTAACCAGCGAATTTCAACGATGACGCGATGCCGGATTAAGGCGTATTCACTGAAGAGTTCTCGTAGTGGGGCGGTGCGGCCAGCATAACGGCCATCTATAGGTGAGATTGCGGTGAGTGTTGTTAAATCCATACTATACCTGCTCAATTAGACCAGGCATGGATTCTAACACTTATTAAATGTGTTTTGGACGCAGAAACCTGCCCATCCACGCCGATATTATCTATCGGCTGGTATGAACAGATTGAACGCCTGCTGCGCGGTAGTTGCAGGCCGATGTTTCTAGGCAGATTTGTAAATTAACCCTGGATTGAACATTAATTCATCTTTTCGAAGCTGATCCAGTGGACAACCCTCTCTATCGCATTCAGCGAGACGGTCAAATTTGAACTTGCCTGCGTCAGATTCAATTGTAGAAAAGATGGGTTTGCCAAGGTGGGTTCCAATTGCTGGGCCGTATTTGGTCTTGCTCACTACTTTTACCTCTCAGTTCGGTGTTGGAATGATGACTGTTTACACGATAGGTATCGGCGAGAGGTTGTCACGCTTTAGTACTTGGTGTGATCCACGTAACATAATCTGCGCTGAGAATTTGCATTACGTGAACTACCGCACATGGGTCCTCTCTGCTAATGCCTATTCAACATATTAGAAAGGGATGCTAACGAATAGTTCCTTACTAACTGGATAGTTGGCGCAAGACGTAGTGCAGGATGCCACCATGTTTGTAATACTCGATTTCCTTAGGGGTATCGATACGGACCCGTACCTTGAATTTGCGCTTCTTGCCATCCGGGCTCACCGCGAGTACTGCGACCTGTTTGGCTGTCCCGTCTTTGAGGTTGCCGATGGTTAGAACTTCATGCCCGGTCAGCCCGAGTGACTTGGCAGACTCGCCGGCTTTGAACTGCAGTGGTAAAATGCCCATACAGACCAGGTTGGTACGATGGATACGTTCATAACTTTCCGCAATGACGGCACGTACCCCGAGTAAATTAGGACCCTTGGCAGCCCAGTCCCGTGAGGACCCTGAGCCATATTCTTTACCGGCAAGAATCACCAGCGGATAGCCTTCTTCTCGGTATTTCATTGCCGCGTCATATATCGACATTTGTTGATTCGTGGTCTGGTGGATCGTGATACCACCTTCGGTACCTGGCGCCAGCAAATTGCGTAAACGAATATTGGCAAAGGTGCCGCGCATCATGACTTCGTGGTTCCCGCGACGCGATCCATAGGAATTAAAGTCCTCGGGTTTGACGCCATGTTCAACAAGATATTGTCCAGCCGGGCTGTCAGCCTTGATGGCACCCGCCGGTGAGATGTGATCGGTGGTGACGGAATCCCCAAGGAGAGCCAGCACGCGGGCCGCATAAATGGGTTTGATCTGCCCTGGTACGGCCTCCATCCCGGTGAAGTAAGGCGGGTTCTGGATGTAAGTGGAGTCAGCTTGCCAGTCAAACTGCTTACCACTGGCCGCCTCCAGCTTTTGCCAGTGCTCAGTGCCATTAAACACATTCTGATAGGTATCACTGAACTGTTCACGGGTGACACACCGGGCCACCACATCATGCAGCTCCTTTTGGGTTGGCCAGATGTCGCGTAAATACACATCCTTGCCTTGAGTGGATTGGCCAATAGGGTCATTGAACAGGTCGATGTCCATCCGTCCGGCAATGGCATAGGCGACAACCAGGGGAGGCGAGGCCAGATAGTTCATGCGCACTTCTGCGTGGACACGGCCTTCGAAGTTACGGTTACCCGATAATATGGAACAGACAGTCAGATCACCGTCGTGGATGGCCTTGCTGACTTCTACGGGCAGGGGCCCGGAGTTGCCGATGCAGGTGGTACAGCCATAACCAACAACATTAAAGCCCAGGCTATCCAGGTCATCGAGTAATCCTGCGCTTTGCAGGTATTCAGTGACGACGCGTGAGCCTGGCCCAAGCGAGGTTTTTACCCAGGGCTGTACTTTCAGACCCTGTTCTGCGGCCTTCTTTGCCACCAGACCGGCACCGATCATTACCGATGGGTTTGAGGTGTTCGTACAAGAGGTGATCGCAGCAATCACGATTGCGCCGTCACGCAAGGTTGCGGACTGTCCATCAATCGTTGTCTCAACTTCACCCCTGGATTGCAGGTTACGTTCTTTGTGCAAGGTGTCTTTCGCTTCGAGAAACATGTCTTTGGCTTTACTAAGCGGGACACGATCCTGGGGGCGCTTGGGGCCAGCCAGGCTGGGTTCGATGCTTGCCAGGTCCAGAGTGATGGCACTGCTGTACTTGACAGGTTTGCTCTTAGCCGTCCTGAACATGTCTTGCGTACGGGCATAGGCCTCGACCAGCGCAATTTGTGATTCATCTCGCCCAGACAGGCGGAGATAATTTAGTGTCTCGTTATCGATGGGGAAGATGCCACAGGTTGCGCCGTACTCCGGTGCCATATTGGCAATGGTGGCACGGTCAGCGAGAGATAAGTGATCCAGACCCTCACCATGAAATTCGACAAATTTGCCGACAACACCATGCTGACGCAATACCTCAACCACGGTTAAGACCAGGTCAGTCGCTGTGGCACCCTCGGGCAATTCACCTGTCAGTTCGAAGCCAACCACCTGTGGTATCAACATTGAAATCGGTTGGCCCAGCATCGCCGCTTCAGCTTCAATACCGCCAACCCCCCAACCCAGCACCCCGAGTCCATTGATCATCGTGGTATGGGAGTCGGTCCCTACCAGGGTATCTGGATAGGCCAGATTCTCATTGCCATCCTTGCGGTTGAATACCGTGCGCGCCAGGTATTCAAGATTGACCTGGTGCACGATACCGGTTTCCGGCGGCACGACCTTGAAATTTGCAAAGGCCTTTTGTCCCCACTTCAAAAAGCTATAGCGTTCCTTGTT
>JASFLV010000263.1:0-4829 GCA_050117915.1 Thioalkalispiraceae bacterium
GTCTTTACTGTTACATGTTCGCAGCAACTGCACGGTCAGCCCCGGGTCCTGTTCAACCACATCCACAATCTGCTGTATGCTTGTGTCATCATTTGCACACAACCTATTCAGTTTCTCGATACTCTGTGCCAGCACCGGGATTGGTTTGTCCTTAATCTTCGTGACCCAAGTTTCTAGACTGGCTGCCATAATTAGCTGTATTTTCTGTAAGGTTAAGTGCGTATGTTGGAGTGCTATCTAATGCTATATCGGGAACGGTGGTCCAGGCTTTAATGAAGAACAGTTAATATTCTGGGCTACCGGGATTTTATTTAAGTTTCATACAAGCCAGACGATAAATTCCTTGTGGATTCGATGAGTCTATTAAGGAATTAGAACACTCATGAAAGTCATCTTTGGTATTCTCTTTGTTATTGGTTGCGTATTTGGTGGGTTCATCATTTCAGGTGGACAATTGTTGGCGTTATGGCATCCACCTGAGCTGATGATTATTCTGGGTGGCGCAACCGGTGCATTTATAATTTCCAATCCTCCCTCTGTTTTAAAAGCATCTGCTGGTGGTCTTGTTGGTATATTAAAAGGGAGTAAGTACAACAAGGCAACTTACATGGATCTGCTTACCCTGATGCATAACCTGTTTGCCAAGGCTCGCAAGGAAGGCCTGATGGCACTAGAAACCGATATCGACGAACCTCATGAAAGTGAAATCTTTAACCAGTTTCCCAAGATAGCCAATAACCACCACATGATTGATTTCATCTGCGACTATATACGCTTGATGGTGGGCGGAAACATGAATGCCTTTGAACTGGAAAGCCTGATGGATGTCGAAATGGAAACTCACCATCATGAAGCGGGTGCAGGACATAATGCCGTGACCACCATGTCTGATGGTTTACCCGGTTTCGGTATTGTTGCCGCGGTAATGGGCGTCGTTATTACCATGGGCTTTATCAGTGAACCCCCTGAAGTACTTGGTCAAAAAGTTGGTGCAGCTTTGGTGGGTACCTTCCTGGGTATTCTATTTGCTTATGGGTTTGTTGGGCCAATGGCAAAAGCCATGGAGTCGCAGGTTGAAGAAGATGCTATGATGTTTGGATGTGCCAAGACCTGTATCCTGGCAACATTGAATGGCTATACCCCGCAGATCGCCATTGAATTTGGTCGTAAAGCACTGGCCAGCCATGTTCGTCCTAGCTTTACTGAACTGGAAGAACACATCAAGGGACAGAAGTAACTTTCCTGACAGGGCCCAATCGTGGACGATAAGCAACAACCCATTATTATCAAGAAAATTAAAAAGGGCGGGCATGGCCATCACGGTGGTGCCTGGAAGGTTGCGTATGCAGACTTCGTCACTGCAATGATGGCTTTTTTCCTCCTCATGTGGCTAATGGGTGGTACGTCACATCATGTACGAGAGGGTATTGCAGACTGGTTCAAAAATCCGACTGGAATAAGCGGCCCGGGTGGGGCGAGTACCAGTATGATCAAAATGGGTGGGGCAATGGATGTACCACGCAGTAATAAATTAAAAAAAGCCCCCAGTGATGAAAACAAGGCCTCATTTCAGCAGAACTCAAAGGAAAACACCCAAGAAGGCAGCGAAAAAGAAGATAAGAAGGATGATAGAACACCTGTTGTAAATGAACAGGAACAGCAGGAACGTGAAGTTGACAAAAAACGCCTGGACAAACTCTTAAAAGAACTCAAAAAGGCGATTGAGAACAGCAGGACGCTTCAGGATTTCAAAGAACAACTGTTACTAGACGTTACTCCACAGGGCTTACGTATTCAGATTGTTGATAAAAAGAACCGTCCCATGTTCGATGCCAGTAGCGCGATTCTGAAATCATATACGCGAAGAATCCTCTACGATCTTGCCAAGATTATTAATACGGTACCCAATCATATCAGTATTACCGGGCATACCGATGCAACTGGATTTTCCAGTCGTTATGTCTATGTAGAGTATGGTTCGTTTGACGAGCGCCGTGCTTATAGTAATTGGGAACTTTCTGCGGATCGTGCCAATGCGGCACGCCGTGAACTGGTTAAAGGCGGGATGAAACCTCAGAAAATTGGTCAGGTTGTGGGTTTAGCCGATTCGATATTATTTGATAAACAAAACCCCGCAAGTCCAATCAATCGGCGTATCAGTATTGTTGTCTTGAATAGAGAGACCGAAATCGCACTTGGCTTACTTGATGGAAAAGGCGGAGTCAAGCCTTCTGAATTAAAACAAAAGCTTCGAGGCAGGCCAAAGTCCTGATTTCTGCTTGTATCTTACTAAGGTGTTTAATTGCCTCCATTGTAAAGAGCTAACACATTCAGTCAGATAAGGAAGAAAGAATATTCCTATAACTATCAAACCTTGCTTGACTAATCTCGCCAGCCTCAACAGCGGTAATTACCGCACAACCAGGTTCGTTGGTATGTATGCAGTCACGAAATTTACATTGACCCAGGAAGGGCTGGAATTCCTTAAATCCATCGGCAAGTTGTTCAGGTTGGATGTAACCCAGGCCGAACTCGCGTATCCCCGGTGAGTCAATTACATAGGAATGTTCATCGAGTAAGTAGAGTTCGCTGGTTGTGGTGGTGTGCCGGCCTTTTTGGGTTTTATCAGATACATCGGCAACCCTGGGGTTGGCTGACGGAACAAGTGCACGAATGATTGAAGACTTACCTACACCGGATTGACCGACCAGTACACTATTCTTATTCTGCAAGCTTAATTTTAATTCAGTGAGTCCCTGATTTTGTTTGGCACTGACAAAATAAACAGGATAGCCAATGGTTTCATAGTAATTGAGCTGTGATTTGACTCGTGCTGAGTCTTTTGCATTTAATGTATCAGTCTTGTTGAAGATTATTTCAACATCGATTTTTGATAACTCACAGGCCGCTAGATAGCGATCCAGTAAGCCGCTATTGAATTTAGGCTTATGACTACAGACCACCAGGGCGAGATCGATGTTGGCCGCAATCAACTTGGTACCACTATATGGGGTGGAACGGGTCAAAGTACCATGGCGTTCTTCTACCTGGGTGATGATGACATCATTGAACTCGGTCTTTTGATAGCTAATCTTGTCACCACAGACTAGCGGAGCTAAATCCTGCCGGACCGTAGCACGGTGACGTTGGCCGAATTCGTCACAAATTAAAATTTCATTGCCATAATGACTGATGACGGTTGCATGCAGCGCTTGGTTACCGGCAGACATGATTCTGTTGTGTTCAGCTAGTCGAATAGCTGGTTGATTCTTGCTGCGCAGATAAAATCATTGCGTGAAAGTCCGCCAACAGAATGCGTACTATAGGTAACTTTGCACTGGTTATAGGTGACATAAAGATCGGGATGATGATCCTGCTGGTTAGCAATCCAGGCAATAGCATTTACGAATGAAATAGTCTCGTAATAATTTTTGAACTTATAACTTCGGCTAATGGACTTGCTGTCGGAGCTGACTTCCCAGCCTCTTACAATACTAGCAAGTTGATTTGCACTTTCTGAATCCAGGGCAGCTGCATCTTTACCAAGGCTGATGCATGACTCTTTGTGCAGGTTTTCTAGCGATTCCTGTACCATTATTACTGAACGTCAAACTTGTAAAATGTTTCATTCAGGTACGTTATAACATCATCAATTTGATGTTCAGGCCAGGGGACGCCCAGACTGGTCTTACAGCGTCGTACCTGTTTGTCTAGTGCAGCAAAGGATTCAATGCGCCGATCTTCGCGGGTATAGATTGCTGAACCATCGCCCCCCATTTTTGCCTGATGACAGGAAATGCAGTTTTCCTGGTGTAGTTCACGACCTTTTTCGACATCACCGGCAAAAGATGCAGAAGAGATTCCTGCCAACAAAATAATTAATCCTGATTTAAAGCTCATAATATAGCTCCTTGTTATTCTGTTCTTAACTTAGAAGATAAATACGCGACTCTGACGGGTGCCGGTGGATGCGAATCATGAAACGATGAATAGAGTGGATCCGGTGTTAACGTATTCGCATTCTCTTTATACAATTTCACCAGGGCCTGAATCAGGTCGCCAGCATTACTCTGTTTCGAAGCAAAATCATCAGCCTCAAATTCATTCTTACGACTTAAAAAGGCGAAGACAGGCTGAAAATATATGCCGAATATAGATAGGACCAGCATAAATAGTATTAGTGCCATATGAGTCGATTGGGTCTCAATACCCAATCCGGTATAGAACCATGATTGCTGCATCAGCCAGCCAAGCAGGGCCAAAGCACCTAGTGTAAGTATAGACATAATAAGCATCTGTTTACGGATGTGTTTGTGCTTAAAGTGGCCTAACTCATGGGCGAGGACGGCTTCAATCTCCTGAGGTTCCAGCGAATCGATCAGGGTGTCAAAAAACACGATGCGCTTATTCTGGCCAAAACCGGTAAAATAAGCGTTCCCGTGGCTAGAACGCTTCGAGCCATCCATGACAAAGATGCCTTTACTGGCAAAACCACAGCGGGATAGCAGGGCCTCAATCCGTTGTTTTAGATCATTGTTTTCAAGTGGAGTGAATTTATTAAACAGTGGTGCAATCACCGTTGGATAAATAAACATCATCAACAGCATAAATACAACAAGTACAGCCCATACATATAGCCACCACAGGGACCCGGCTGTTTGCATCAACCATAGTGTTAGCCATAAAAGTGGGGTGACAATGATGAGATTAACGACAATGCCAACGAGAAAATCCTTAATATAAAGTCCGCTGGTCATTTTGTTGAAACCAAATTTTTCTTCAACGATAAAGGTGCGATAAATACCAAATGGTAAGTCCAGAAATATTCC
>JASFLV010000264.1:0-4820 GCA_050117915.1 Thioalkalispiraceae bacterium
AATGAATTATATTTACTACTTGAGAAATATGTTGAAGCATGCCAGCTTACCACGGCAATTCAAGTTGACGGTAAAAACGCGAGCTTCTTCATTGATTTTACTGAAGATATAGGTCCTCGAAATGACCTTACAATAGAGGTTCGTTCTCCCAGTCAGCGTTTATTGAATGTTGACCAAGTCGTAGAAATGATTATAAAAGATTTGTCAAAACAAAAAAGTGTACCATTGGATTCTCTCGAAGCAATTGAACTGCGCCTGTTGCGTTTATTTTTAAGGAACTTACGTTATGGAACTATCAATAGAAAAATTCGTGAACCATCAAGCGGAATCGTAAGAATAGCTTATGGACTAGATGCGGCGGGTTACTACCTTGATCATCGCGACAAATTCCTGGAAGAGAAAAAAGAGGTTGTCAATGGTATAGAGGTTAGGGATATAGAGTATTTTGAAGCAGAGCATGAATTATCAAACTGGAATCTGGTGAATATAAACCAAAGAGGTCGGATGTTAGAGACGAAACAAATAGATAATATCTGTTATTCCGTGGGCGAGGTTATTTCAAGTCTTGAGTTTATTGCCGGTACCCAGCAACACCTTATTAGTACTGGTCTAATACGGTGGATTCGCTATATTGATAATAAAGCGCAGATGGGAGTAGAGTATCTTGAAGGCGAGCCAGTATTAGTGAATTGTTATGCTGAACTGGAAGATAGTGATGAACCAATGAGTTTTACAGGTTTGTATTTCCCCAGCAACAAAAAATATAAAAAACCAGCCAGCCTATTGTTTGAGTATAACTATTTTAGTAGTGCGCAAAGTTTCTTAGTTGATGTTGCAGGACAACGATATCGTATTGAGCCCGTCAAGATATTCCGCGAATCAATGATTCATGTTCAGTTTAATTTTAGGGTGGTTAAATAAGTTTAGGAACCAGTTTGTAGACGGTTTACGGACAACATTTTGCTATTTCTTTCAAGCGGCTTCGTAAACTGGCCCAACCCATACCGAGATTAATTTTTTTGCCAGCTACGAGGACGGCAAGGATATCGGGCTTATCCGGAACTACAGTCATAAAATGAAACGTTGAGATGGTCGTCATCTGGATTTCCTGGATATGCCGACGTGGTTCTTCACCCCTTAGATCGGCAATCATTTTTTCTGCAGTAATTACAGATTTGCCGCGAAACATGTCAACGGCAGAGGCGGCTACTGCATCCAGATAGTTTTGTGTTATATAGGAGACATTATGGGCAACACCGAGTAAAAGGCCGGAATTTTGATCAATTATTGCAGCGGCGTACGCATAATCAACCGAACCTATCATGTCATTGCAGATATCATTTAAATTAGGCATAACTGTGTCTGTGCAAATTTATTTCCTTGATTATGCACAAATCTGAGCAAACTTACAAAATAAGATCGAGAAGATATTATTCAATAATTTCCAACAAGGCTTCAATTTGTTCAATTGCCTGTTTAGCAAAAGCTAATGACATCCCTAGATTAGCGTTATCACGCGTAAATACTGTCAATAGATAGTTAGGCCCGGCATGCATGATAAATATTTTACCATTAGATCCTTCAATGAGTACATTATCAGTTCGGCCCTTTTTGCCTTCATCTGCTAAATTATCACTTAAGGCGAGTAATGCACTACTCATGGCAGCAAAGCGTTGTTCGTCCATATCTGAATCAAGTTTTTGTGCCTGCGCCAGTCCATCAACTGAACTTATGATTGCAGCACTAATATCCTCTGTATGAGATAGCATTGAGTCGAGAAGTTTATCAAATTCTTCTATTAAGATTTTTTGTAATTGCGGATCTTTTTCATTATGGCTAGTACTTATCTGGTCAATAACTTCATTAATAATTTGCATTTGCGCACCTCTAATGATTGAGTACAGCAAGCAGCGCATGTACAAGTATCTTAATATCGTCAGCGCAACGTGCATCGACATCAAATATAGGGTAGACTTGTTCTCGTTCGTATAAGAATTCCTGAAATTGATTGATGTCATATTTGTCGTTTATATCTGATTTTGTCAAACCGACTACTACGCCAGTTTCCTGAATAAATTCTGAAAACGCATTCAAATAGTAATCCAGTTGCTTCAAAGGGGTAGGGTGATCACGATTAATTAGTAGAACAAGCCCGATACCATCTTTAGAGAGTATTTTCCACATAAAGTCAAAACGATCTTGACCAGGCGTTCCGTATAAGTGTATGCGTGTACCATCGTCAAGAGTAATATAGCTATAATCCATAGCAACAGTCGTCTTTTCTTTTAGCTTGACAGAATCATCTGTACAATTAACATCTGTTCCTACAGGGGGGATCTCACTTATCGCACCAATAGCGGTAGTTTTACCAGCCCCAACTGGGCCTGCAAAAATTATTTTGTCCATAGTGATTAAAATATACCTTTTAAGCTTAGCCGTTCTGCAATTTTTGCAAATAAACCTTGTTGTTCGGTTGAACGTGTGCGTAATTCCTGAGTACTTTTATCTGGATCGTTACCGAAATCAATTAAGTCCACCGCATATGCTGCATTGTAGAAGTTAATAACCTCATTTAGAGCAATACCTGTTCTATCCGAAAGTTGGCGTATAGTGTTTGGTTGTTTAGCTAAAATAGCTGCTAATTTTAAATGCTCCGCTATGAATGTGGTACGTGTGAAATTAGGCCATGCCTTAAGTCTAATTGGTTTTTCTAAGTTATGACCAGCCAGGATTTTTCCTCTTGAACACTTAATCGCAGCCAGCCAAAGAAGATTATGTAATGATTGAATGTTCATTTCATTGCTATGTACGGCAAATGATTTTGGTTTTAGTTTATAAAATCCTATTTGTTCAATAGGCAGTATAATTAATTTTTCAAGTTCAGAATCACTTGCAGATGTGGCAAGGCACTGATTACAACCATCAATAAAAATGTCAGGTATTCCATCGCTAACAATATGTAAGATTTGCTTTTTTTGCTTAGTCTCTAATAAAACATTGAAAATTGATTCTTTAAGCTCAGTGACGCGAGTATTTTTTGTGGAAGTGGAATCATCAGTATGTAATGAAGTTAATTGAAAATTTAGTTTTTTATATAATTTATTCAAAACATTTTTTAGCGTGCTTAAATTGACAGGTCTTTGTAGACCAATGATATTTTTCGCCATCATAGGTTTATTAGACACAACTAGTTTCACCTGGCCAGGTCGACACTGACGTAATGCTTGTTTTCCAATGTGATTTTCTTCATCAATTATTAATAAATGGGCATGTTTGAGATTGTTCGCACTAATCTTGTAATTAATATTTTCATACGACAATAACTTTGCTGCAGTAACAACAGCCATATTGTCCTGTTCTGATAAACCTGCTGAAAATATCTTAATTGTCTGTGACATGATTGCGTACTTTGATTACCACATGAATATTGTGTTAACAACTATCGGTGCTAACCCGATATAAGTACATTCATAAACTGTGAGCGCAGCCGCAATTTTTTAAAGCTGTTTAATTTGAGCATGGAGTATGTTTAGGTCACATCAAACAACCATATTCAATTGTTACCAAGTGTTACAAGAAAAAGGTATTAATTTGAAACTGACAGTAATGAAAAACCATATATTTGAAGATGATCACATATTTTTTAAGAATTGTTTGAGGATGCAAGGAATACGTCGATACTGAAAATGTGGTTTTTGAATTGCAATTAAAATGCTTCAATCAAACTGGTGAGCGTGATGACAGAAATGAATAAATTAACTAAGGTCGAGATTATAGATGTAAATGATAATGACAAATTATTGTTTAAGCTCATTTTTTCAATTGCAGAAAAAACAAGTGGACGTCCATATAAATATTCTATTGTTGAAAAAGAGAATGATTCGCCTGATATTCTTATTACCGCTAGTCGAGATAGAATTCATTTAAATAGTAATATACCAGCAGTATTGCTTAAGGATCGCGGAATTCCTGCTGAAGATTATGAATATCTTGTAGAACGACCTTTAATTGCCACGCGTGTATTAGTTGTGCTTGATCAAGCAATGACCAGTAGTTTACAGCATAAAGAGAGCAGTAAAATAGATGTTAAACCATCGATTATACTCGATGACATAGACGATAGTATTGATTTTTGTATCACAGAAGAAGAGGCATCCGAATTAGCAATCGTTGATGATGAAATGTTGGCGAATCCCGCAAACAAAAATATTGAATCGGGTTCTCCGCAGCGAACTGATATACAAAATCAGGTAAATAATATTTCAACATTGGTCAAATTTAACCGCGAACCGAATGAGAAATGCGGGAAATCTGAAATAAATACAGAGCTAAGCACAATTAAACCACGCGCTATAGTGGTAGATGATAGTGCATCTGTAAGAAAACAGATTGAACTAGAACTAGATCTATTCGATGTCGAGGTTGATTATGCGGAGTCTGTAGAACAGACATACAGGTTATTAGAAAAGAATAGCTATGATATAGCTTTCCTGGACGTTGTGTTACCAGATGGTGATGGATTTCAGATATGTAAGACTATCAAGCAGTCCGTTAGCAATATAAATGTGATTATGTTGACTGGTAAAGCAACTGCCGCAGATAAGATAAAAGGGACAATGGTTGGTTGCGATGCTTATTTAGTCAAACCAGTAGGCAGGATGACATTTCAAAATACTGTATGTACTTACCTCAAATTAAAGGAAAGTCATGAAGCGATTAATGCGTAGTAAACGATAAGTAAAGGGAGTAATGACAATGGCTATTAATAAAGTACTGGTTGTAGATGATTCGGCGCCTGAGTTATCTAATATTAAAAAAAT
>JASFLV010000265.1:0-4805 GCA_050117915.1 Thioalkalispiraceae bacterium
CCAGGTTTTGTGCAACCAGGCTGCCGGTTGACCAACCACAGATGATGACTTGATCAGCCAGTTGGTCAGCCAGATGTTCATATAAATAGTCAGTCAACCTGTCGATGTTATTAAATCCATCATAGCGCTGACTATCACCATGACCGGGCAGATCAACCAGCAGTACATTAAAGTATTGCTTGAGCTCATCCACTACTGGCCGGAATAAACCAGAATGCATTCCCCAGCCATGTAAAAAGATGACTTGCTGGCCACTACCCAAAGACTCCGTATAGACCTGTGACTTACTCATGTGACTGTTCAGCAATATTTGTATGCACGGTAGTTAATAGCTGTTTGATCTGCGCGTGGTTGTGATCTGCTGACAAGGTAATTCGTAACCGTGCCGTACCTTCCGGAACAGTCGGTGGTCGTATCGCAGATATCAATAACCCGGCCTGTTTCAATTTTTCACTCAAGTCCATCGTTTCTTTTACACTACCAATGATAATCGGCTGTATCGCCGTACAAGAACCTGTCTCGGGCAAACCAAGTTCAGCTGCAACATGTTTGAAATAGTGAATATTGTCATCGAGTTTTTCTCGCCGCCAGACCTCGCTCTCGATTAACCTGAGACTAGCCCGAGTTGCTTCTGCAACCGCGGGTGGTATTGCAGTTGTATAGATATAACTGCGTGCACGCTGAACCAGGGTTTCAATCAGATCTTCATCACCCGCTACAAATGCGCCAAAAGTACCAAACGCCTTGCCCAGAGTTCCAACCAGGATGGGCACATCATTTCCTTTAATATTACAATGCTCCAGAACACCACGGCCGTTTTTCCCCACCACGCCCAGGCCATGCGCATCATCAACCATCAACCATGCATCATGTTGTCTCGCCAGCGTAGCAAGCTCTTTTACCCTGGCAACGTCACCGTCCATACTGAAAACACCATCTGTACAAATTAATTTGGTGTTTGCCTTGCTAGCAACGAGCTTGTTTTCCAGGTCCTTGACATCATTGTGTTGAAAACGCTGCAAGCGGGCCTGTGATAATAAACCCCCATCCAGCAACGAGGCATGATTGAGTCGATCTTCAAATACCGCATCGCCCTTAGCTAACAAGGCACTTATCACACCCAGGTTGGCCATATAACCGGTTGAGAACAGTAATGCACGTGGCCGCCCGACAAAAACGGCCAACTCCTCCTCGAGTTGATGATGGGCACGACAATGACCATTGATCAAATGCGAAGCCCCACTGCCCACACCATACTTCCTCGCACCATCGATTAAAGCCTCAACAACCTTTGGATGACTCGCTAATCCAAGATAGTCATTACTACAGAAGTTTAGATATTTGTTTCCCTCAATTTTTAATTCGATACCCTGGGGGCTATCGACAACTACTCGCTGCCGATAACGGTGATCGGACTTTTGTTGGTGCAGGTAATTTTTTAGCTCAGTTTTTTTCATAATTTAAAATATTTGCATTTTTCGACCCAATGGGCCAAGCCAACTTCTTTTGGCAAAAAGAGATTTCGCCCGCCACTGCGTGGCATAGGCGAGTGACTTTCTTTTTGCTTGTCCAAAAGAAAGTCACCAAAGAAAAAAGACACTCCGACGCTGGCACCCACTCGAAACAAATTGTCTGTACTCAGTAAGGCTGAGTGATTCGCCTTGGCCCAGGCCACCCTCTCGACCTTCGGTCTCACCTTGTCCGTGGCTCATCACTCAGGCTCGGCCTCCTTCGGCAACTGCGTCCTGCGTTGCTCTACCTCCTGCATCCCTGCAGTCGTGCCTCGCCCCTTACGGGCCATACTTGCGTATCACCCAATTTGTTCTCGCCGCCAGCGCATGGAGTGGGTTCCGATTAGGAAGTACGAGGCAGAACAGTTACAGCCAGCTATATTCTTCGTTCGAGCAAAACATCTCCTATGTGCGGGTGCTTTGGGAATACTGGTTATTTAGTTATATTCAAGAGCACGCCACGGACGGCGTGCTCAAATTTGATGAGCAGGGACGCGAATCAAATTCGAACAGGGCAAATAACCGTTTCCCAACAACCCTGCACCCGCAAGGGTGAGTGATTTTCTTTGCCTACTTTCTTTGTTCAGACAAAGAAAGTAGGTCGTTTCTGGTGGAAGCGAAAAAGTACTAAACAGTCTGCATCCCCAATTTCTTGAATAATTCCATATCATGATTCGCCGAGGGATTTGGTGTGGTTAATAACTTTTCACCATAGAAAATCGAATTGGCCCCGGCCAGAAAACACAGAGTCTGCATCTCATCACTCATTTCTTCACGGCCTGCAGATAAACGAACATGGGAAGTCGGCATCAGAATGCGCGCAACAGCAATGGACCGGATAAACTCCAACGGATCGAAATCCTCGGCCGCTTCCAGTGGTGTGCCTTCGACTCTGACCAACATGTTAATCGGTACCGATTCAGGATGTGGATTTTGATTGGCCAGTTCCCGCAACAGACCGATTCTGTCTTTTCGCGATTCACCCATCCCCAAGATCCCACCACAGCAGACATTGATTCCGGCATTGCGCACATGTCCTAAAGTATCGAGTCGGTCCTGATAAGTGCGAGTTGTTATTATTTCCTGATAGTATTCCGGAGAACTATCCAGGTTATGGTTATAGTAATCGAGGCCTGCATCCTTCAGACGTTGCGTTTGTGCTTCTGTCAACATGCCTAATGTCAGGCATGACTCGAGCCCTTCCTGTTTGACGGCCTTGACCATATCGATGACCTTGTCCAGGTCCTTATCTTTCGGCCGACGCCATGCAGCCCCCATACAAAACCGCGAGGCACCATTTTGTTTTGCGGTTTTCGCAGCCTTAATCACTTCATCCAGCGGCATCAAAGGTTCTGATTCCAGCTCAGTGTCATAACGGACGCTTTGCGGACAATAAGCACAATCTTCTGAACAGCGTCCGGTCTTGATACTCAATAGCGAACTGACCTGAACTTCATTGGGGTTGAAGTGGGCACGATGCACTGTTTGTGCGGCAAACATCAGTTCGGCAAAGGGTTGACTAAACAAGGCTTCGATTTCGGCGTCCTGCCAATCATAGCGGACTTCTTTCTGGAGATTTTCAACTGCTGTATTCACGTTAGTTTCCTTGGTTTCTATGTTCTGTCTCTTCATCCTCAACTGGAACGACCATGTCCTGCCACTCTTCTTTTCTGAAGATCAGGTAAAGATCAAACAGGGTCCAGGGGATCAGGATAATGGCTACCGCTGCCCAGGTAAGTAACCATGCTTGCAGTGAGGTGCCATAAAAGGTGGCGACCACCACCACCAGACCCACCAGGCCATAAAAACGGTAAGCAGCCCATTGCGTGTAGTGACCCACTTTAGGGTTCGGATGGTGACGAAACATAATGTAAACCGCGATCGAGGCGGCAAACCAGAGCACGCCAATTGGCATGGGGATGAGGATGGCCAGCAAATTTCCATAATTGAAGATCGCGGCACTACGCCGCGAAGCGACGGCACTGATGACCCGGGAAGATTGATCGTTCACGGGGATGGATTCGGTCTTGGGGCTCGTATTCATTGTGATACTATCTATTGGCTGACTGGATGTTAGCTGGATGTTAATACATGTCAACGTATAGGGATATGCATGGTTTACAAATGGTTAATTAATAATCTTTCATATCTGTCTGATTCACATTGTCAGCTCTGTGATCAGCGTTATCTCCCCGTTCAATCCCAGTTTGTCTGCAACGCCTGCTTGCATGATCTACCCCGTTTTTTTCATGCGTGCCGGCAGTGCGGTATCGAAGTCGTAAACGATCAGCAGAGCACTTCGTTGTGTGGCCAGTGCTCGACCGCGCCCCCCAGCTACGACCGGGTCATCGCCCTGTTTGCCTATGCCGAACCGATTCGACACCTGGTGGCCAGGTTTAAATACGAACGACAACTTGCCATAGGTAGTCTGTTTGCCGAGCTGCTCTCGACAACACTCCAGGCTCGGCAGAGTAAAGTCGACGCCATCCTCCCCGTCCCCTTGCACCCGGCGCGGCTGCGCCAACGGGGTTTCAACCAGGCGCTGGAACTGGCCCGTCCAGTGGCCCGGGCCCTTGGCCTGCCACTACTTACGCGCGAAGTAAGACGGTGTAAGAACACCCTGGAACAGGCCAGTCTGTCTGGTAAGCAACGGCGAGCCAACCTACGTCAGGCGTTTGTCCTCAACCGGCCAATCGACTATCGATCCGTAGCGGTTGTCGACGATGTAATGACCACCGGTAGTACTGTTGAAGAACTCAGCCATCTGCTGAAACAAAATGGTGTGGAGTATGTTGAGATATGGAGTGTTGCGCGCGCGGGTCAGAGTTAGAAACGATATTTGAGATCCAGGAACAGGCCCTTGTTTTCAATATCGGTCTGGAACTGGCTACCATCAATGCTCAGTGCCTGGTGCTGCCAGCCACCTTCCATGCCAAAGCCATTTTGCCACTGGTAACTCAGTTTGGCCTTGTAATCAAATGCATAGTATTGCTCGTATTCAATATGGCTGGCATCCAGGCTAGCGGATAAACCCGCATAGGGTCGGCCAAAAATGGCGTTGGCGTAGAGCATCGGCAAAGTAGTATTGAGGTTGTGCATACCCGGCTCGCTGCTGCCTTCCATCAGGCTGGCCTCAATAAAACGGATATTGATACCAAGATCAAAATTGATGAGTTCACGCGGGCTGAATGGATAACTGATCGTGGCATCATACTGATCAAAATTACCGGAAACACCACTGCCCTTACTGGTAAAGACTTGCTGACTGGCACGGTTATCCAGGCCCAGATCAAG